>NZ_JACJUZ010000152.1:0-2931 GCF_014299995.1 Sphaerospermopsis sp. LEGE 00249
GAAATTATGGAACCTATTTATGGGGGCAGGTCGAAGCATTTGGGATATCTAGATGTCTGATTTTTCCGTCAAATTATCGCCCAAATGCTTCGCCCCTACAATATATTAAAAATCAATACATTCTATTGTGGAGATGTCTAATAGACTTCTCCAGAAAAGAAATTATGGAACTTATTTATGGGGGCAGGTCGAAGCATTTGGGATATCTAGATGTCTGATTTTTCCGTCAAATTATCGCCCAAATGCTTCGCCCCTACAATATATTAAAAATCAATACATTCTATTTTGGAGAGGTCTAATTAATACAAGCTGGCGAAACTCCGATGGATGCAAAACCCCTTAAAGGTGTAGGAAGTGGTGTTTATGAAATCGTTAAACGTTATGATACGGATGCTTATAGGTGTGTTTATGCGGTAAAAATTGGCAAGAATATATATATTTTACACGCCTTTCAAAAGAAGTCAAAACAGGGAATTAAAACCCCACAATCTGATGTTGATTTGATTAAACAACGTTACAAAGATGCAGTAGCAAGGGAACAGGAACAATGACACAAGAAAAGACATTTACAGAAAGTAGCGGTAATGTGTTTAAAGATTTAGGTTTTGCTAATGCGGATGAACTTTTAACTAGAGGTAAAATAGGGATTCAAGTAATTAGAATTTTAAAACAACGTAATTTAAAACAGCGAGAAATTAGCGAAATTTTGGGTATTTCACAACCGGAAGTATCTCATTTAATGAATGGTGAATTTCAGCGTTTTAGCGAGGGTAAATTGTTAATGTTTTTGAAAAAGATGGATACAGAAGTTACTTTACATATTCGTTTTCCTGATGTTGTTAATCAGGGGGAAACAGTGATAGTCTTGTAGTTATTTGTATGAATTGGTGACTGGGGACTGGTGACTGGGGACTGGTGACTGGGGACTGGTATATTATTTTATATTGTTTGAGTCAGGTGGTTATCGAGCGAAGTCGAGATAATGTCTAGGATTAAAGGATTAACAGGATGGGATTTTTATAATTTTATAAGATTATCGTTTTTTTGTATTCTTGATTATTTTATATTATTTGGATAATTTATAAACAACATCCTGTACATCCTCAAATCCTGGTTATCCTGATTCAGACAATTATCAATTATCAATTATCCATTATCAATTATCAATCACATCCCGTACATCCTATAATCCTGGTTATCCTGATTCAGACAATTATCAATTATCAATTATCAATTATCCATTATCAATTATCAATCACATCCCGTACATCCTATAATCCTGGTTATCCTGATTCAGACAATTATCAATTATCAATTATCCATTATCAATCACATCCCGTACATCCTATAATCCTGGTTATCCTGATTCAGACAATTATCAATTATCAATTATCAATTATCCATTATCAATTATCAATCACATCCCGTACATCCTATAATCCTGAAAATCCTGATTCAGACAATTATCAATTATCAATTATCCATTATCAATTATCAATCACATCCCGTACATCCTATAATCCTGAAAATCCTGATTCAGACAATTATCCATTATCAATCACATCCCGTACATCCTATAATCCTGGTTATCCTGATTCAGACAATTATCAATTATCAATTATCAATTATCAATCACATCCCGTACATCCTATAATCCTGGTTATCCTGATTCAGACAATTATCAATTATCAATTATCCATTATCAATTATCAATCACATCCTGTACATCCTATAATCCTGGTTATCCTGATTCAGACAATTATCAATTATCAATTATCCATTATCAATTATCAATCACATCCCGTACATCCTATAATCCTGGTTATCCTGATTCAGACAATTATCAATTATCAATTATCAATTATCCATTATCAATTATCAATCACATCCCGTACATCCTATAATCCTGGTTATCCTGATTCAGACAATTATCAATTATCAATTATCCATTATCAATCACATCCCGTACATCCTATAATCCTGGTTATCCTGATTCAGACAATTATCAATTATCAATTATCAATTATCCATTATCAATTATCAATCACATCCCGTACATCCTATAATCCTGAAAATCCTGATTCAGACAATTATCAATTATCAATTATCCATTATCAATTATCAATCACATCCCGTACATCCTATAATCCTGAAAATCCTGATTCAGACAATTATCCATTATCAATCACATCCCGTACATCCTATAATCCTGGTTATCCTGATTCAGACAATTATCAATTATCAATTATCAATTATCAATCACATCCCGTACATCCTATAATCCTGGTTATCCTGATTCAGACAATTATCCATTATCCATTATCCATTATCAATCACATCCCGTACATCCTATAATCCTGGTTATCCTGATTCAGACAATTATCAATTATCAATTATCAATTATCAATCACATCCCGTACATCCTATAATCCTGGTTATCCTGATTCAGACAATTATCCATTATCCATTATCCATTATCAATCACATCCCGTACATCCTATAATCCTGGTTATCCTGATTCAGACAATTATCAATTATCAATTATCAATTATCAATCACATCCCGTACATCCTATAATCCTGGTTATCCTGATTCAGACAATTATCCATTATCCATTATCCATTATCAATCACATCCCGTACATCCTATAATCCTGGTTATCCTGATTCAGACAATTATCAATTATCAATTATCAATTATCAATCACATCCCGTACATCCTATAATCCTGGTTATCCTGATTCAGACAATTATCAATTATCAATTATCCATTATCAATTATCAATCACATCCTGTACATCCTATAATCCTGGTTATCCTGATTCAGACAATTATCAATTATCAATTATCCATTATCAATTATCAATCACATCCCGTACATCCTATAATCCTGGTTATCCTGATTCAGACAATTATCAATTATCAATTATCA
>NZ_JACJUZ010000036.1:0-50505 GCF_014299995.1 Sphaerospermopsis sp. LEGE 00249
ATTTTAGATTTTAGATTTTAAATTGAAGTTGATAAAAACAATCCAAAATCCAAAATAAAAAACTCCTGCCTTCTGCCCCCTGCTCCCTGCTCCGTTCCCTATTCCCTGCAAAATAAGAGTTTTAAACCGCAAAGTACGCAAAGTACACAAAGGAAGAAGAGAGGTTAAATGTGAAGGTTAAGAAGTTGAAGTTTTCATTGAAGTTTTCTAAGAGTTGGCGGTTTATTTCCGCTTTGGTGATTGCTTTTCTGCTGACTTTTAATTTTTCTTGGGTAGCGACGGCAGCAGCAAAGCATTATTCAGATTTACAGTTTACTCCTTTGTCGGAAATTAAATTACCGAAATATGAACGGTTTGTATTAGATAACGGTTTGGTTGTCTATTTAATGGAGGATCATGAGTTACCTTTAGTCAGTGGCACGACTCTGGTTAAAACTGGTAGCCGTTGGGAATCAGGTGATAAAGTTGGGTTAGCGGATGTTGTTGGTTCACTGATGCGAACTGGTGGTACTCTCAAACATCCCCCAGATAAATTAAATGAGATACTGGAACAACGAGCAGCTTCTGTTGAAACAGAGATGAGTGAAACTGCTGGTACTGCTAGTTTTGACAGTTTGACTGAAGATTTAGAAACGGTTTTTGGGTTATTTGCTGAAGTGTTGCGAGAACCAGCTTTTGCTCAAGAAAAGTTAGATTTGATTAAAACTCAAGTTAAGGGTGGTATTGCTCGTCGCAATGATGATCCAGATGATATTGCTAGTCGGGAGTTTAGAAAATTAATCTATGGTCCAGAAAGCCCGTACTCTCGCACGGTAGAATATGCAACTCTGGATCAAATTAACCGTGAAGATGTGGTTAAATTCTACCAGCAATATTATTATCCGAATAATATGATTTTGGGAATTGTAGGAGATTTTAACCCCAAACAAATGCGATCGCTCATTCAAGAAAAGTTTGGTGACTGGAAATCTAATCCCAACATTTCTAAAACTCAACTACCGCAAGTATCATCAGCTAATTTAGGTGGTGTATTTTTTGTTAATCAACCCCAACTAACACAAAGTAATATTCTCATTGGACATTTGGGGGGAACTTTCGATAATCCTGATTATGCTGCATTAAGTGTCATGAATGGGGTGTTAAATGGATTTGGGGGAAGATTATTTAATGAAGTGCGATCGCGTCAAGGTTTAGCTTATTCTGTATATGGTGTCTGGAGTCCCCGTTTCGATTATCCGGGAATGTTTATTTCTGGGGGACAAACTCGTTCTGATGCTACGGTACAGTTTGTGAAAGCATTGAAAACAGAAATTCAACGGATACAAAATCAACGGGTAACAGCAAAAGAATTAAATTATGCCAAAGAATCTACCCTCAATTCTTTTGTATTCAATTTTCAAGATCCCAGTCAAACTTTATCTCGATTAATGCGCTACGAATATTATGGATATCCCGCTGATTTTCTGTTTCGTTATCAAAAAGCTGTCACTGCAACCACAACAGCAGATGTACAAAGAGTGGCCAGAAAATACCTCAAACCAGAAAATTTAGTTACCCTAGTAGTGGGAAATCAAACCGCTATTAAACCACCATTAACTCAGTTAGCAGCTACAGTGACACCCATAGATGTTACTATTCCCGGTTCTCAAACCCAAGCACAGAAATAAACACCAGAATCAACACAAAAATCAACACCAAAATCAACCTATTTGCAGTTCAATACTGTTTGGTGTGAGTTTGAGAAGTTAAAACTTGGTAATTGGTAATTGGTGATTGGTAATTGTTGTCTATTTACTAATTGCCAATTTCCATTATCAAAACTACTCAAAAACAGGAGGCCAAATTTCTGAAATGACCACTTCAAAACCAGGTAATAAATCAGGCAATGTTAAAATATCACCATCTTTTAAAATCACAGTTTCACCATTTTGAGAAACTTCTAATGTTCTAGTTTTAGGATTAATTAAAATTCCCACTTGTGAACCTAATTTAATAAATTCTTGAATCTTTTCTCTCAGTTTATCTATAGAATCAGTTTTAGATTTTACTTCCACTACCAAATCAGGAACTAATTCGGCATAATCTTCTGTTGATATTTTCAATCTCTCAGCACGAACAAAAGAAACATCGGGCGCACGTAAATCAGAATTTGGTAATTTAAAACCCGCACTAGAACCCACTACACGGCCTAGTTTACGAGGTCTAACCCAGTTTCTTAACAAAGATGCAAACTCAGTACCTACTTCTTCTGGTTCATAACCCGACGGACTCATAATAATGATACTCCCATCTACTAATTCCATGCGATAATCTGGATATGCTGTCTGTATTTCTTCTAGTTCTTTCACGGTTAAAGACATGATGATTTTCTCCTGAAATACTACGGAAATACTCTGCTGATTTTTGTGTATTGTTATATTTGATTATATCTGATGTGTTCAATTTTAGGTTAAAGATGATATTATTAATAATAATATTGCAGAAACAATACATATAGGACTAATTATCGACACTACTCAAAAACAGGAGGCCAAATTTCTGAAATGACCACTTCAAAACCAGGTAATAAATCAGGAAGTGTTAAAATATCACCATCTTTAAAAATCACTGTTTCACCATTTTGAGAAACTTCTAATGTTCTAGTTTTAGGATTAATTAAAATTCCCACTTGTGAACCTAATTTAATAAATTCTTGAATCTTTTCTCTCAGTTTATCTATAGAATCAGTTTTAGATTTTACTTCCACTACCAAATCAGGAACTAATTCGGCATAATCTTCTGTTGATATTTTCAATCTCTCAGCACGAACAAAAGAAACATCGGGCGCACGTAAATCAGAATTTGGTAATTTAAAACCCGCACTCGAACCGACTACACGGCCTAGTTTACGAGGTCTAACCCAGTTTCCTAAAATTCGCGCAAACTCAGTACCTACTTCTTCTGGTTCATAACCCGACGGACTCATAATAATGATACTTCCATCTACTAATTCTATGCGATAATCTGGATATGCTGTCTGTATTTCTTCTAGTTCTTTCACGGTTAAAGACATGATGGTTTGCTCCTGAAATACTGAGGCAATAAGAATATTTTAATCTAATTTTTTGCAAATAGTAGAATATTACTATTACATATTTTGACGATTTCTTTCTAGTTTTTCACGAATAGCTGCTTGTACTTTTTCATCAAAGTCAGGATCATTGAAACTAGCAATAATTCGATGAGGACGCTGATTGATGCGGTCTAAATATGTTTGAAAAGCAATTTTATCTCCACGATGTTTGAGGCAATACTGCTTTAATTCAGCATCAGACATGGCATTATAGTTAGTTAGGCTCATCTAATAAATCTCCATTTGGTAAAATTTGAAATTCTATTTCTTCATCATATCCAGCTAATATATAATCATATAAATTATACCAAATATCCCCTAATCATAATTGACTACCATTCACAATACATATAAAATAAATCTTTAACAAATGATAAAAATAACAACACCATGCCAAAATACGTAATGTGGGGAAGCTACTGCGAAGACGTACTAACCAAACGTGAACCCCACCGTCAAGCACACTTAGAAGGACTAGCAAAACAAAAAGAAGCAGGAATTTTAATTACCCTGGGTCCTACAAAAGATGTCACAAAAGTTTTTGGAATTTATGAAGCGGAAGACGAAAATACCGTTCGTCAATTAGTGGACGCTGATCCTTATTGGCAAAATGGCATCTGGACAGAGTATTCTATTAAAGAGTGGATTCAAGCTTTTTAATTCATAATTCATAATTCATAATTGCCGGAGGAGTCAGGAGTCAGTACGGGTTTAGCAGTGCTAAACCCGTACAGGAGTCAGGATAAAGAAAAAAGAATTTATTTTCCCTCTATTCCCTTTTACACTGTCACCTGTCACCTGTAAACTGTCACCTATTCCCTTGTTTACGAATTATGAATTAATCTCTTAATGCTCTTCTAAAATTGCGACGATAGGACGAATTAGCAATAAACAACACTGGCCATAATAAACTAAATCCAATACGATTCAGTAATGTTTGTGTAAAATGAGTCTTATTAAAACCAGACCAGAATTTCATTGCGCCCAATACATAAGTCACAATTAACCCAACAATAATTAATTCCATTACAATCTACTCCTGTGGTAAATGCAGAAAATTGTGCATCACGAGTCACAAACATTGCAGAGAGTTGCTTACCAAAATACAGTTTTTCAAAGCTTTTCGCTGTTGGTGCAGGTAAAACTTGACTCTTAACTTTGCAATGTCTTGATATTAGTTAGGAATAGTATTCCAGAATGCGGCTTGGTAGTCAATGCCAATATGGGGGTATTTATAGAGATTGTTAATAAAAATATAGAAGTATATATAAATTTATATTACTTTTGTATATTATGTCCAGTGCTACTAATAAATCCAGAACACTTAGGTTTGGTTGTTAGTTGATTGTTCTGAATTAGCAGCAGTTTATAGGAATATCTAGGGAAAATTTACAGCTATGTTAAATATAATAAGGGTAATGTAAATACGGGGCTGTAATAATACTAGTTACATAATTTTAAGCGTCGATTTACTTAATTTTTATCAAATGTTTCTTGTGGAAGTTCCTCAAAGATCAATATTCATAGGAGACTAAATAAAGAAGAACCAATTTTTATAACGAATCTCGATGCAGCCAAGGCTGTAATTAGGAGGATTTATGCGTGCAGTGCTAATGGCAGGTGGTTCAGGGACAAGATTACGTCCTTTAACCTGTGATCTACCAAAACCAATGGTGCCGATATTAAACCGACCCATTGCAGAACATATTATCAATCTTCTCAAACGGCATAAGATTACAGAAATAATAGCCACGTTACACTATTTACCCGATGTCCTGCGAGATTACTTCCAAGATGGTAGCGATTTTGGCGTACAAATGACATACTCTATCGAAGAAGACCAACCTTTAGGAACAGCAGGTTGTGTTAAAAATATTGCTGAACTTTTGGATGAAACTTTTTTAGTGATTAGCGGTGATAGTATCACAGATTTTGACCTGACGGCAGCTATTGAATTTCACAAACAAAAACAATCTAAAGCTACTTTAATTTTAACCCGTGTTCCTAACCCGATTGAATTTGGGGTAGTAATTACAGATGAAGAAGGACGTATCAACCGATTCTTAGAAAAACCTTCCACTAGTGAAATTTTTTCTGATACTGTGAATACAGGAACATATATTTTAGAACCAGAAGTTTTGGAATATTTACCAGAACATACAGAATCCGATTTTTCTAAAGATTTATTTCCTTTACTATTGGCGAAAAATGAACCGATTTATGGTTATATTGCCCAAGGTTACTGGTGTGATGTGGGTCATTTAGATGCTTATCGGGAAGCGCAATATGATGCTTTAGCTAAGAAGGTAAAACTAGAGTTTGCATATCAAGAAGTTGCTTCTGGGGTGTGTATAGGTCAAAATACTTATATTGATCCCAGTGCGAGAATTGAAAGTCCTGCCATAATTGGTGATAATTGTCGCATTGGGGCAAGGGTACAAATTGAAGATGGGACGATTATTGGTGATAATGTGACTATTGGGGCAGATGCAAATTTAAAACGTCCTATAGTTTGGAATGGCGCAATAATAGGCGATGAAGCCCAATTATCAGCTTGTATAATCTCCCGTGGGACTCGTGTTGATCGCCGCGCTCATGTATTAGAAGCTGCTGTAGTGGGTTCGCTTTCTACGGTGGGAGAAGAAGCACAAATCAGCCCTGGGGTGCGAGTTTGGCCAAGTAAGAAAATTGAATCAGGTGCTGTTTTAAACATTAATTTGATTTGGGGTAACACTGCCCAAAGAAATTTATTTGGTCAACGGGGGGTACAAGGTTTAGCTAATATTGATATTAGCCCGGAATTTGCTGTCAAATTGGGTGCTGCCTATGGTTCGACTTTAAAACCCGGTTCTCAGGTGAGTGTTTCCCGTGATCAGCGGAATGTGTCACGAATGGTAACTCGTTCTCTCATTGCCGGGTTGATGTCGGTAGGTGTAGATGTGCAAAATCTTGATTCGACAGCTATTCCTATTACTAGAACCGTGATTCCCAAAATTGGGGTAGCGGGTGGTATTCATGTGCGGGTACACCCGGATCGTCCTGATTATATCCTGATTGAATTCATGGATAGCAAGGGGATTAATATTACCAAAGCCCAGGAAAAGAAAATTGAGGGGGCGTATTTTAAAGAAGATATGCGGAGGGCGCAAAGTCACGAAATAGGTGATGTGGTATATCCTAGTCAGGTGATTGAACGTTACTGTACTGCTTTTGAAAAGCTTTTGAATGTGGAAACTTTGCGTAATAGTCGGGCAAAGGTTGTAATTGACTATGTTTATGCGGTTTCAGGGGCGGTGTTACCGCAGATGTTAGATAAGTTTGGTGCTGATGCGGTGGTTTTGAATGCCAGTGTGAATAAAACTGCGATGACGACTACTACGAGGGAAGGTTTGTTAACTCAGTTAGGTCATGTGGTGGAAGCACTCAAGGCTAATTTTGGGGTGCAGGTATCAGCAAATGGGGAACAGTTGATTTTAGTGGATGAGTCTGGTTATCCCGTGCGGGGAGAAATGCTGACGGCGTTGATGGTGGAAATGATGTTAACATCTAATCCTAGAGGTTCGGTAGTTGTACCGGTTCATGCTTCTAGTGCGGTGGAACAGGTAGCACGTCGTCATGATGGTAGGGTAATTAGAACTAAGGCGAATCCTACAGCGTTGATGGAAGCTTGTCAAAAAAATACTAATGTGGTTTTAGGGGGAAGTGGGGATACTGGTTTTATTTTTCCGCAGTTGCATCCGGGTTTTGATTCTATGTTCTGCATTGCCAAGTTGATTGAAATGCTGACAATTCAAGAGCGATCGCTGGCTGCTGTACGTTCAGAATTACCACGGGTGATTCATAAAAGTTATACTGTCCGTTGTCCTTGGACTGCTAAGGGGGCATTAATGCGTTATTTGGTGGAAACTCATCCAGCGCAGAATTTGGAATTGATTGATGGGGTGAAAATTTGTCAACCTTATGATGATAGTTGGGTGTTGGTTTTACCCGATGCTAGTGAACCTTTGGTACATTTATTTGTTAACAGTAGCGATCGCGATTGGGTAGATGATAGTTTGAGAAGCTATCGCAACCGTGTCCAGAGTTTTGTAGAACGAGAACAGGAACATTACGCAGAAGTTTGATTTCTGAATCAGGATGTACAGGATTTTCTCAGTAACTCAACCTTAAAAAACGTCATACCCAGATCCCCGACTTCTTCAACAATTCGGGGATCTATTATCAATTATCAATTATCAATTATCAAAGCCAGTGTAAGATTCTGCCAGAATGGCAAATATACATCCGTAAAATCCTATAAATTATAAATAACAACATAAATAGCTGTGGAAATAGCCTACCGTTAGGCTTTTTCCTAACAACCAAATGTTTACCTTTTACACCAAGACAGATGAAGCGTAACTATTGGTGGTTCTTTTTTCCCGACAGTTTAAACAATTACAAATTTGGGTAATGGCTAACCCGAAATTTGAGATTGTTAGCAAAATTCTACGGCTATTTTAGATGTTAGTTTTTTACGATCATCTTTAGCACTGACAGTAAAATGGGAAATTGAAAAGTTACGGTGAAATCTTCCTTATGGCTGATAGTACCTTGAGTGTAGCACCTTGATTTATCACACTTCTGCTTCATTTATGGTAATCCTATTTCTCCCAAACAGGATTATCTCTACTGCATCAATTGGCAATTTATTAACCGATCATGGAAGCTGGTAAATTACACAGCTTCTTTTTTTATAGCTATTCCCATGCTAGTGAGGTACAAAGTTTTTGTGTTTTAGGGAACAGTGAATAAATTGGTGTTTACTTCATTAGACTAGGAAACGCTATATCAGTAGGTTAACATAATTAAACGTAAAATCAAAAGTGCATAGATCCCCTGCTTCTTGAAGAAGTTGGGGATCTAGGTATTACATTCAGGTAGGGGTTTAGCATTGCGAAACCCTTACTTCCTACTTAGTACACTATATTTTTTGTTTCATTATTTATCGCAGGTTAGATTTATTAAATCAGTTGACTTATGACTAACAGGTTACAAATCTAATTGAAAATTCTCATACTACAGATAGATAAAAATTTGGTATATTTCCGATGGTAATAGAATATATGTTTACTTCAATAGGTAGAGGTTTATCTATTTTTTAGGAAAACATATTTATTTTTTATATTTTTGCAAAATTGAAGAATTTAAATGAAGAATTTAAATATTTTAGATCAAGGTGCATTTCATCAAACTAAAGTATTGCGTCAAAAAATATAAATTTGATGTAAGATTAGTATAAAGATTCAAGAAAGACTATCTGCCCTTGTATAAACTTTCATAAAACTTTCGTGAATATGTAGGAAAATTATGCCATGACTAATAGTATTTCAAGACAAAGCATGAAGAAATTTGGCATTAGACATTTCCGGGAATTAATGTAGAGACGTTCTATAGAACGTCTCTACAAGGGTTTTAGAAAACGCACATTTAATTTTCGGACAAGTCTATTGTCTTTTAACTTGGCTGATAACTTGGCTGATAACTTGGCTGATAACTTGGCTGATAACTTGGCTGATAACTTGGCTGATAACTTGGCTGATAACTTGGCTGATAACTTGGCTGAGAAACAATTTCAGATTTATGAAAATCTGCTGATGAGAAAATTATAGTGTTAAGCTAGTGTTAAAAAATAAATAGCTTCCTGTCCCCAACAAAATGATTTGTAGGCTGCAATTTGTGGAACACAGTTAATCTGATTGGGTAATCACAACCTAACTAACTTAAATCTTTGCAAGGTGCTAGATGAACCTGCATTGCAGGATTAAAAACAATTAGTAATTACTAATTCATAATTCATAATTCATAATTAAAAGACTGCTGATAATTTAACAATTCTCTAAGCAGCCAGGTTTTGCTTGGGATCTAAATTTCCATTCAAAACTAATTATGAATTAATCAATTATAAAGATTTAAAGGTGTTTTACTGTATATTTTTTCAGCCAGCTTTAGCTGCATAGCACGTCATAAATATCATAAATATTTAGTTAGTTAGAAGTGATTTATGAATTTTACATCTGGATTTTAGCAACAGATGTAACAGGTGAATTAGCCCAAATTTTACAGTATTCGGCAACTGGTAAGAATTATGTCATCCTCTGCTCATCAAAATCAAGTTTTGGATCTTTACGATGCACACGATAGCAAGTTTTTAACACCTTTTCAAAGGAGAACATTGTTAAAAAACTTGCAAACTGATTTACAACCAGAATATCGCAGACGCATTGAAATTATCTTGTTAGCAGATATGGGTAAATCTCAATCTAATATCTGTGAAATTATTGGTTGTTCTCAGGAGATGGCAAGATATTGGATCGGTATTGCTGAGGCGGGAATGGCTCATAAATGGAATGAAAGAAGGATAGGTAGACCGAAAACAGTTAATAATCAATATATTGAAAGATTGAAAGAATTGGTCACTCATAGTCCCCGTGAATATGGCTATGCTTTTGGATCTTGGACTGCTCAATGGTTGAGTAAACATTTAGCCAATGAATTAGGAATTGAAATTAGCGATCGCCACATTAATCGCTTGCTTAAACAAATGGGACTTTCTACCAAATCCAAAAGTTCCCAACAACAAAAAAATCTGCCAAATCAGGATGCTAATATCACCATTTGCGATTTGCAATCTAACTCCGAACCTAGTTTCAATTGGTCATTTAATTTAATTCAGACCAATAACTAAACTTGGGAGGTAAGAAAATGACATCAACTTTTTCTCAGGAACAATTAGCCGCACAAATTACCCAAATTTTGGGTGATTCTCTGTCTAAAAAAGACTTAGAAAATTGTATTCAAGCCTTAGAAATTATTGAACCACCAATAGCCAAGCAATTTTGGCAATCAGCCACCGCAGCACCAGGAATTTATTTAGTTTTGGCTGGTAAAGTCAGACTATTAGATGGTGAAAATAATTTAATTACGACTTTAGCATCTGGTTCATCCTTTGGAGAGTTGACACTTTTTCCCGAACAGAAGTTTAGCAATTATGTAGCTAGAGCTTCTATGAATTTAAAAATAGGTTATCTTCCCCAGGAGGTAATTAATAAGATTTCGACAGTATGGGAGCGCCTATTCCTGAAGGCAGAACTTTGGGATACATTGCTGTTATTGTGCCAAAACTCTGCTATTCCCCGCCATGAATCAGTAGAGGAAATGTTAACAGCATTGTCCTTATTTACCAAACAAAATTTAGATATTGGTACTGTAAATTCCCAAATCATTAAAGATGCTAAACTGTTGTTAGTAAGGCAGGGAGAATTACAAAATGCTCAAGGTACAAAATTAACACCTGGTAATATTTTGGCAAATCCCCCACAGGGAAATTGGCAAGCAACAGAACCAACAATAGCTTACATTTTACGTCAAGCTGATTGGCAACAAGCAATACAACATTGGCCGCAACTTAGTACATTAATTGCAGCAGAAAATATACCAATTACCGAACCGATCAAGCGCGAAGTTAAACCCAAAAATCCCAATGTCATTCAATTTCCCCAACCGAGAAACCAACCTCAACCACAACCGAAACAACACCCCAAACAACGCCAAAAATACTTTCCTAGTCCTACTGTCACCGCCAGTAATTGGT
This sequence comes from Sphaerospermopsis sp. LEGE 00249, assembly GCF_014299995.1. Taxonomy (NCBI): domain Bacteria; kingdom Bacillati; phylum Cyanobacteriota; class Cyanophyceae; order Nostocales; family Aphanizomenonaceae; genus Sphaerospermopsis; species Sphaerospermopsis sp. LEGE 00249. The sequence goes on from NZ_JACJUZ010000036.1 coordinate 10,746, forward strand.
GGCGCAAAATTAGCAAACGTTACCCATATTTTGAACAACAAAGTGCTTCTGATTGTGGTGCAGCTTGCTTAGTGATGATTAGCCGTTATTGGGGTAAAAATTTCAGTATAAATCGCTTGCGGGAACTTGCTAATGTTAACCGTGCTGGTGCATCTATGCGGAGTTTAACTTCTGCGGCTGAAAGTATTGGTTTTGCTACTCGTCCAGTAAAAGCTAGTTTAGATAAATTAGCACAACAACCGTTACCAGCGATCGCCCACTGGGAAGGTAAACATTACATCGTTGTCTATGAAATCACCAAAAAACAGGTAATTGTTGCTGATCCTGCTATTGGTCAACGCACCCTCACTATCGGGGAATTTAAAGCCGGTTGGACTGGTTATGCGTTGTTATTACAACCGACAAAATCACTCAAAGAAACCCCAGAAACGAATACACCATTTTGGCAGTTATTTGATTTAGTTAAACCTCACTTTCAGGTATTACTAGAAGTATTTGTAGCTTCGGTATTAATTCAAGTTTTTGGACTGGTGACACCTTTATTTACTCAACTATTATTAGATAGAGTCATTGTTCAAGGTAGCACCATTACTTTAAATACTGTTGGGTTTGGTTTGCTAATTTTTGGCTTATTTCGTGTTATCATCAATGGACTCAGACAATATTTATTAGACCACACAGCCAATAAAATTAGTGTAGCCTTATTGGTGGGATTTATTAAACATACATTTCGTTTACCTTTGTCATTTTTTGAGTCGCGTTATGTTGGTGATATTGTTTCTCGCGTCCAAGAAAATCAAAAAATTCAACGGTTTCTTACTGGTGAAGCATTATCTATTATTTTAGATTTACTGACCGTGTTTATCTATGTCGGTTTGATGTTTTGGTATAGTCCACCTTTGGCTTTGTTAGTATTAGCAATAGTTCCACCTTTTGTCTGTTTAGCTCTTTTAGCTACGCCTTTTTTAAGACGCATGAGCCGTGAAGTCTTTGGTGCAGTAACTAAAGAAAATAGTTACTTAATTCAAAGTTTATCTGGTATTTCTTCTATTCGATCAATGGCTATTGAACAAACAGTGCGTTGGCATTGGGAAGAATTGCTAAATAACTTGACTAAGAAAAATTTTAGCGTTCAGGTAATCGGCAACCAATTGCAAATAATTAGTTCTACCATTCAATCCCTAGCTACCACTGGTTTATTGTGGTTTGGAGCATGGTTAGTGATTCAAAATCAATTAACTATTGGTCAATTAGTGGCTTTTAATATGTTATTGGGCAACATTATTCAACCTTTTCAAAGGTTAATTGTATTATGGAATCAATTACAAGAAGTGATTGTTTCCACTGAGCGGATTAATGATGTCTTAGAAGCCGAAGTAGAAGAAGATTTAGCAATACAACCCCGGCAAAGTTTATCAAGATTACATGGAAGAATTTGTTTTGATAATGTGACATTTCGCTATCATTCAGACAGCGAGGTTAACATTCTAGAAAATTTAAGTTTTGAAATTCAACCTGAACAAAATGTAGCCGTAGTTGGTCGCAGTGGCTCAGGAAAAACCACACTTTCTAAATTGATTTTAGGGTTATATCTGCCGACAGATGGTAGAGTATTAATTGACAATCAAGATGTGACTTGTATTGCCTTAAAATCCTTGCGATCGCAAATAGGAGTTGTTGACCAAGAAACATTTTTATTTGGTGGTACAATTCGGGAAAATATCAGCATAGCTCACCCCGAAGCCAGTTTAGAAGAAATTATTGAAGCAGCACAATTGGCAGGTGCAGATGAGTTTATTAAACGGATGCCAATGGGTTATGAAACCCAAATTGGAGAAGGTGGAGGAATGTTATCAGGAGGACAACGCCAACGCCTAGCCATAGCACGTGCATTATTAGGAAATCCGCGCCTTTTAATATTAGATGAAGCTACCAGTCATCTTGATGCTGAATCTGAGAGAATTATTCAGAACAATCTCAAAAAAATCCTTAAAGGACGCACAAGTTTAATTATTGCCCATCGTCTTTCTACTGTGCGTAATGCTGACCTGATTTTAGTTTTAGATCGCGGTGTTTTAGTGGAAAGCGGTAATCACGAAGAATTGATTGCTAAAAAAGGACATTATTATTATCTCAATCAACAACAACTAGCCGCTACAGGTTAAATCAGTAAATAGGTGACAGGTGACAGGTGACAGTAAGAAGGGAATAGGAAATAGGGAACAGGTAACAGGTAACAGGGAACAGGTAATTATTGATTTTCTTCCCAGTCACCAGTCACCAATCACCAATCACCTTAATCTTCAATATAAATCAAGAGACGTTGCATACAACGTCTCTAATATGTATGTTGCATTTTCAACTAAATTTATTTAAAAATCAAAGGGCTTTTTCATATAAATTGGCTTAAAAAAAGTAAGGATTCAGGGTTCAGCATCAATGAAAGTTTTCGAGTCATTGGTTGTTGATGAAAAAACTTTCTCCTGTGGATTCCTGCTACAAACAAATATTCTAACTTCTGACTCCTGTAAGGGCGTTCGCGAAGCGTGCTGGAAGCATCAGCATTCGGGCTAATAATTATCAATTTTTATCACAGGCTATTTTCCGAATGCTTCGCCCCTACGACTCCTGACTTCTTACTTGAAAAAGTAATTTTTCACCTTACAAATTGACAAATCATTAAAATATGCCACAATCAACTTACAATTCATCCTCATCCGTTTTTATATCAGGACAAACTCATTCTGCTGATATTCAACAGGAAAAACAGACAGCAACTACAGCAAAAGATTGGTTTTATGGTACAGAAGAATTATTAGATGCCTTACCCAAAGCCTGGACACGCTCAATGCTCTATTTACTAGTTAGTTTTACAGCAGTAGCCTTACCTTGGACAATGTTTTCTCAAGTTGATGAAACTGGAAATGCTAGTGGTAGAATAGAACCAAAAGGTGCAACCCAAACATTAGATAGTGCAGTTACTGGTAGTGTTATTGCTGTCAATGTTCAAGAAGGTGCAACAGTTAAAGCTGGACAGGTTTTAGTAGAAATTGACTCGGAAGTTTTGCGAACAGAACTGCAACAAACCCAGGCCAAATTAGAAGGTTTAGTTAATCGCCAAGCTCAATTAGAATTACTCAAAAATCAAGTATTACTGGCGATAAATATCCAAGAACAACAAAACCAGTCCCAACAATTAGAAAAACTCGCTCAAGTTAATCAAGCAAGAGAAAACTTGGATGCTAAACAAAGTGCATATAATCTGCAACAATGGGAAAGACTCGCTCAAATTGAACAAGCAAAACAAAGCATCAATTCTACCCAAATTGCCCATCATTTAGCTAAAAGTCGTTTAAGTCGAGATTTATTAGAAGTTGCTCGATATCGTCAACTTTTACAGCAAGGTGTAATTCCTCAAATTAGATTTGTGGAAATAGAAAAAACAGCAGGAGAAAGTCAAAGATTAGCAGAAGAAGCTAAAGCTAATATTAAACAATCTCAGTTGCGTCTTCAGGAAGAGGTAAGCCGATATAACTCAATGATGACTCAAGCTAAGTCAGATATTGAACAAGCAAAACTGCGTTTACAAGAACAGGAAAGTAGCTATCAAAGTGTTGTACAAGCAGGTAAATTAACATTGTTGAAAAATCAGGAACAACTAAAAGATTTACAAACACAAATTACTTCAGCGACATCAGAAATTACTCAAACCAAAAGTCAGATTAAATCATTGGAATTGCAATTACAACAACGAGTAGTGCGATCGCCTATTGATGGCACAATTTTTGAATTACCTGTGAAAAAACCCGGTTCTGTTGTGCAAACAGGACAGATGCTGGCGCAAATTGCCCCCAAAGGTGCTACTTTAATTTTGAAAGCACAAATGCCCAGTCAACAAAGTGGTTTTGTGAAGGTAGGAATGCCAGTAAAAATCAAGTTTGATGCTTATCCTTTCCAGGAATATGGTGTGACGCAAGGGCGTGTTACCTGGATTTCACCTGATGCTAAAATTCCAGAAAATAGCCCCACTCGCTTAGAAACTTATGAGTTAGAAATTGCCTTGGAACAACCTTATATTCAAGCTGGTAACAAACGTATTCCTTTAACACCAGGTCAAACCGCAACCGCAGAAGTTATTGTGCGTCAACGTCGCGTTATTGACTTTATTTTAGATCCGTTCAAAAAGCTGCAACATAATGGTCTAGACCTTTAATATAGTAGGAGTCAGGAGTCAAGAGTAAAACTACTCCTGACTCCTCAATTATTAATAATGGAGAATTAGAAGATGTCAAAATTTATCAGCATTTCTTCTGAGGATATTCTTTACCATGTTAAAATATCTTGCCAAATTCCTAATGTACTAGAAGCGATCGCCACTAGAAAAATAATTGCGGATACTGCTATCAAAGAAGATATTACTATCACAACAGAAGAACTACAACAAGCAGCAGATAGCCTACGATTAGCCAACAAACTGATTAAAGCAGAAGACACTTGGGCATGGTTAAATAAATATTATCTTTCTTTGGATAACTTTGAAGAAATCGCCCATACTAACTTAGTATCTGCAAAATTAGCCGAGCATTTATTTGCAGATAAAGTTGAACCATTTTTTTATGCTCACCAACTCGACTACACCGCCGCAGTAACTTATGAAGTGATATTAGATGATGAAGATTTAGCTTTAGAAATATTTTATGCTTTGCAAGAAGGTGAAATCAGTTTCCACCAAATTGCTCGTCAATATATTCAAACTCCCGAAATTCGTCGTGCTGGAGGATATCAAGGTATGCGCCAACGCAGTGATTTTAGACCAGAAATAGCCGCCGCTATTTTTGCAGCCAACCCCCCCCAAATTCTCAAACCAATCATTACATCTCAAGGAGCGCATATCATTATGGTAGAGGAAATTATTAAACCCCAATTAAATGAACAGATGCGGGTTAAAATCATAGGTGATTTATTTACAAATTGGTTAAAACAACAAGTGAAAACATTAGAAATAAAAGCCAATTTAGAAGAAGATAAAAATTATCAATCTTCTCCACAAAAATCTTCTCCACAAATATTCAGCGAAGCCAGCTAAGGCAATTATAAATAACAAAACAACCCACGAGTAAAGAATTGAAAACCTATGATTTGTATCTGGCTTTTTATTCATTGCGAGAAATAAGCTTAACTGAACTTTAATGTTCATGTTAATATCCCCAACATCTCAAAGAAGTCGGGGATATATTTATGAGTAACCAAAATTTAATTTGAACTATGTTTACTGCTCGTAAATTTACCCCAATTTACCTTTAAACCAGAAAATTCTAATTTTTTATCCTGCTTTAAATGCTGCTTATCTCCAGTAAAAATATAGTGATCTTGGATTAATTGACTATAAATTTCATGGGGTATATAGTCTAGAGGGTCGCATCCAGCAAAGTGGAGAAATAAAACGCAAGCCCAGGCATATTTACCAAGGATAATAGCTTTGATAATTTGTTGAAACTGTGCGTCTTTAAATATCTTATCTAATTGTTGATTTTGCTCAAAATTTTCTTGAATCATACCATTACCTCTAAAATGAGAAGCCAAACAAATTTATCAACGGTACTGATGCTAAAATCATTAGCATTTAGCATCTGGGCTAAATGCTCTTACGTGCAACTAAAACAAAGGAGTGTAAATATCCTGAGAACGGGGATTAAGATAAGGACTTTGTAAGTCAATTTTCATCGCAGAAAATTGCTGAATAATAGATGTCATACGACCTTCTGGGCTATGATCACCTTGCTGCCAAGCTGCTATTAAACCATTAGCAATAATTTGACAGCGATGAGTACCAAAACTTTCCTGCTCACCAAATTTTTGCTCTGGTTCTTCAGCGCAAGCTAACCCCGGTGCTAATAACTTAGTAAACAAAGGTACTTGCTCTTGAAAATAGGATTTATTTTCCTCATATATTCTTGGTAATATTGGGTGAACTAGCTCATATTTGCCTTTGTTAAAGTAAAGCACGGCTGAGTCATAACGTCGATAATCGACAGGATTATATAGTGCTTTAAACGAAAATGAAATGTCGATATTATTTAGTGCTTCTGTTAAACTTTCCATCACGGCTGCTGCCCCTTCAGGTGTTAAGTTAAAGTAAATTCGCGTAATCTCATGATTATTTTGGGAACCTGCATTTGCTACGGCCATATAAAATCCCTTCTGCACCAAATTCTTCGGCATTTTAATAGATACAAACTTACCAACAGTTAATTTTTGCTTTGTTGGTAACAGATGCAAGTTAGGATCAACGTGCAGTGTTAACCCATTTTTATGCACTGCCAAACTGCCATCTGTTTCTTCCCTGACTATCTGCCAGCTATGACTCCAGTAGCCTTGACTTTTGTTCCTGGTATGCAAAAGATCATAGAATTCTAAATCCACTCCGAATAAACTATTATTTTCAAGATTTTGGTTTACTTTACTATTGCTTTCCTCGTCATCAGGATTTTGGTCAGGTTTTGTGGCAACGTTATAATAAGCACTGTATATAAAATTACGCAATTGTAACTTTAAGTGCTGTTGCTGCATCTCCAGTGGTAACTTCTCAAAGCGAGGGATCACTGACTCTGGCAATTCTAAAGATTTGTACTTTGGATGCTTGATACAGTGGTGAGATTCAATTGTAATGTTATTGACAATATCTTCTAGTGATGTCTGCAATTGCTGGGGCAGTTCTGCAAGTTGAGACTGTACCGAATCTAATAGTTGCATAGTTTCTAGTGTAGGGTGTAGAGAACAGGGAACAGCACAAAATCCAAAATCCAAAATCTAAAATCGTATCAAGCGACAGTCATTGATAAATTGGTAGGTATCAATTCTGAGGCTTCCATGCCAAAAATTGTGGTCATAGATGCTTGAGGACGACACAATAAGCTTTTGGCGACTTGAAGAATGCAGATACCCGAATTACCAAAGGTTCTTTCATGTTGCAATTTAGCTTGAATAGATGTAATTAAAGAAAAACCGGTAAATTGTACAACTCGTTGTAAAAACTCAGGACTACACTCTAAAATTTCGGGAAAGTTAGCTAAATAAGTAGCCATTAATTCTGCTATGGAAGGCTGTATTAGATGTAAAGGAATTGCCGCTAACCGCAAAGATTCTTCAATGGGTATGGTTCTACTAGCTACCATACTATATAGCCAAATTTGTAAATAACTAGCAATTATTGATCCTAAATCATTGGCTGGATCTCCCCAAGAACCACGTTCCCAGTCAATTAAACGAATAATTTGATCATCTTGATCAGGCAAGAAAAATTCTGAAGATATTTCTCTTTCTGCTGCTGTTTCCCAATTTAAAGAAAGCAAAATATTGTTAAGTTTGAGGTCATTGTGAGTTAAACAACAAGGATGAAAAGCCTCTTTCAAATTGGCGATCGCTTTTCCTAAATTATCGTAACGTTGATAAAGTGCAAAGAATTTCAACCCATCAGATGTAACGTGACCAAATACTTCTGGTGTAATTCTATTTACTCCCCCATTTATCTGAGAACTTGTTGGCTGTGTGATCACTTCAGAATTTTGGAAAAATTGCTGATACTCTTGACGGTCTAAAGTTAAACGATGAATTGAAGCTAAATTTTCTCCTATTGAGCGAGCAATTTTAGTTGGGAATAAATTCTCCTTAGCATAAAATTCTGCTACATCCCGATAGTTATTGAGATAATTAAAAACAATGATGGAATTTTCAGCATCAAAATGAATTACTTCTGATAAAGATGAGCGTAGATGACTAACTTCTGGGAAGGTTTGGAAAAAATTATGAACTTGCCATTCATCTAAAAACTCACCACGAGTTCTACCTTCTCGGTTAAGACGTTCTTGTTTTACTAACAATTGACTACCATCGGGCAAGCTAACTAATAAATTAAAATTTTTGGCAGATTTTAACTCAATTTTACTCAATGACTGTTCTGCTTGAGTACAAATTCCTTGGGAAATGAGATAAGGAAAAACGTTTTGAGAACTTAAAAGAAATGACATAGCTTTACTGAACATGAAAAATTTTTAATCAATAATATTTGATATTTTTCCAGAAAAATCCTTATTTTTGCTTCCGCATTTAACAATCATACTTATTCTTGAATATTGTACATACTTTCTAATAAAAAGTCTCTACCACTCAATTCATAATCTTTGTTTATGAATGAGGTTGTTAAAAATGAAATAGCATCAATAGCCGCAATTACAAGCATAAATTCAAGAGTCTTAACACCAAAATTTAGAATTTGATAACTAGAACCATCTACACCACCAAATACTGCTTGATACTCCTGATTATTGATTTCATTGATAAATACTTCTGAATCAATAGGATGCAGGTCAGCAATAATAATTCGTGCCATTTATTTAATGCTGTAAAAATTAGATTTTTTTGATTTTTTTATTGGCTCTCCTGGTTTATTGGTAAAATAGTCAACTTATGTTAATTAGATATATGTGAATTACATAAATTACTTTTACCGTTGATCCCAGGAGAGCCATTTAGCTCAGTCGTTCACTACAAGAAAGACTATTAGTAGCCGTAGCCGTAGCCATCGCTGTAGGACTTAGCTAAATAACCGATATGGCCAATACCATAGGTATTCACAAAGGCTTCAGCTAATTTTGTCAGTGTTGAGATATCACTCACAGAGTGGTCATATCCACCATAAACAGCAATGGAATTGACATCACTCATTTCGTTAAGAAAGCTTTCGGAATCTTGGAATAATTCAGAACCAGCTACTTGCAATTCAGAGAGTTTAATACTAGCCATAATTTCCTCCTCAAAGACTTGTTCTCAGTGATTAACAATTGCACTATGGGGAACTACAAAATTACCAGTAGCCCTTGTCGCTGTAGGACTTAGCTAAGTAACCGATATGTCCAATACCATAGGTATTCACAAAGGCTTCCGCTAATTTTGTCAGTGTTGAGATATCACTAACATCGCTATCAGAGTATCCACCATAAACAGAAATGGAATTGACATCACTCATTTCGTTAAGAAAGCTTTCGGAATCTTGGAATAATTCAGAACCAGCTACTTGCAATTCAGAGAGTTTGATACTAGCCATAATTTCCTCCTCAAAGACTTGTTTTCAGTGATTAAAAATTGCACTATGGGGAACTACAAAATTACCAGTAGCCCTTGTCGCTGTAGGACTTAGCTAAGTAAGCGATATGTCCAATACCATAGGTATTTACAAAAGCTTCAGCTAATTTTGTGAGTGTGGACATATCACTAATGCCGCTATATCCACCATAGACAGCAATGGAATTAGCATCACTCATTTCGTTAAGAAAACTTTCGGAATCTTGGAATAATTCAGAACCAGCTACTTGCAATTCAGAGAGTTTGATACTAGCCATAATTTCCTCCTCAAAGACTTGTTTTCAGAAAGTTCAATCGGTGTACAACGAAACTGTAATTAGTACCATTTTTCGCTGTAGGACTTAGCTAAGTAACCGATATGTCCAATACCATAGGTATTTACAAAAGCTTCCGCTAATTTTGTGAGTGTGGACATATCACTAGGGTTATCATAATATCCACCATAGACAGCAATGGAATTAGCATCACTCATTTCGTTAAGAAAGCTTTCGGAATCTTGGAATAATTCAGAACCAGCTACTTGCAATTCAGAGAGTTTAATACTAGCCATAATTTCCTCCTCAAAGACTTGTTTTCAGAAAGTTCAATCGGTGTACAACGAAACTGTAATTAGTACCATTTTTCGCTGTAGGACTTAGCTAAGTAAGCGATATGTCCAATACCATAGGTATTTACAAAAGCTTCAGCTAATTTTGTGAGTGTGGACATATCGCTCACATTGCTGTCATATCCACCATAGACAGCAATGGAATTAGCATCACTCATTTCGTTAAGAAAGCTTTCAGAATCTTGGAATAATTCAGAACCAGCTACTTGCAATTCAGAGAGTTTAATACTAGCCATAATTTCCTCCTAAAAGACTTGTTCTCAGTGATTAGAACAATGATGAGAATTTGTGGGAGCGGTTAAGTTTTTCTTTGCTCAACCGATACTCCTATTTTTATTGAAGAAAATTTGGAAAATCAAGGGTTTGAACTGGGTTGATCAGACATTAATCATGAATTTATGTCTTTTTTATAGCTGATTAATTTTTGAGTTATATACTTTTACAGTCAGCATTCAGCTTAGTCCTAATCATAATAGATTTTCGATTTACAAATGAATATACGCTGGATTTCTGGATTTATAAACGTCATCAATTGAGAATTGACAACTGATAATTATAGCCGTATACAAAGTAGTTAGGACATCCATTGATCATGAAAGTACGCGCGAAGCATTCGGACGATAAATTCTCAATTTTTATCACAGGTTATTTTCCTGCAAGGGCGAAGCATTCGGACGATAAATTCTCAATTTTTATCACAGGTTATTTTCCGAATGCTTCGCCCCTACGACTCCTGCTATAATCAATTATTAATAAAAAAATCGTGCGTTATCCATTTCTAAACAGAAAACACACGAATATGGAAACTATGGTTAAATTACCCAGCCAATCTGTTAAAAATTGATTGACTGTCTCAAGTCCTCAAGTGTGGTGTCAATGTCCATTCTCCATCTATCGAGATTAGTATTGATGTCTTCCATTAGCGCGGAAATATCACTACTTTCTAATGTTGTGTTTGGATCTCTCCTTCTTCTTCTACCAAAACCACCTTTGATATTGATCATTTCCCCAGGAGTTGCTTCCTGAATAAACTGTGCATCATGATTAGGGTAGAGGTCATAAATTTTTATGCCCATTTTTGGATCACCTCCTGAAATACTGGTTTGAATAGAACTGAGTTAAAATTTTAAATTCCCTTGCTTATATTGTGAACTTATATCTGATAAAGTCAAGATTTTTAGAGCCATTTTCCAGACAGAATTTCATGAGTTTTGTCTAGGAAACTGATAGTTTTTTAGAAATGCAATTTTCTATTAAGTAGGGGTTGCTGAGAAAGTCTTGTCGTGGAGACAGGGAACAGGGAACAGGGAATTGGGAATTGGGAATTGGGAATTGGGAATTGGGAATTGGGAATTGGGAATATATAGTAAGAATTTAGTTTTTACCCAGTCACCAGTCACCAGTCACCAGTCCCCAGTCACCAGTCCCCAGTCACCAGTCCCCAGTCACCAGTCCCCAATCACCAGTCCCCAGTCACCAGTCACCAGTCACCAGTCCCCAATCACCAATCACCAGTCACTCTATTCCCTATGTATGCCCAAGGTGCAGTTATCAGCGGACTTTGATAAATTAACTTCTCAAACTCACACCGAATTTTTCTACTAAAGCTTCCCGCACTTTATTATGTACAGGTTCAACTTCATTATCAGTGAGAGTGCGATCGCCAGCACGATAAACTAAACGAAAAGCTAAACTTCTTTGACCCGCAGGTACATTTTCACCACGGTATTCATCAAAGACTTCCACCGATTCTAACAACCCTTTCCCAGCTTTGTTAATCACTTTTTCCAGTTCGGAAACTGTGACTTTCACAGGTGCAAAAAATGCCAAATCTCTATCACTTGGGGGATAGGTAGAATAGGATTTAAACTTGGGAATTAGTAAATCATCATTATCCAGTGCATTTAACAAAGTATCCAAACTAATTTGGAACACATAAACCTCATCTGGTAAACCCTTATCCCTTCTCAGTTGGGGGTGAATTTGTCCAAAAGTTCCCAGTCTATTACCTCCCAACCATAAAGAAGCAGTGCGTCCTGGATGTAACCGGTAATCTCTATTTTCAGGTTGAAATTCTACCTCTAAACCAAATTGTTGAAAGACATTTTCTAAAATACCTTTCGCTTCAAACCAAGTCATCGGTTGTTCTCTTCCACCACGAGACCATTTACCAATGCTAGTATCACCACCCATGATACCAGCTAACATTTCCGCTTCATCTAACCCTTCTTCTTCTTGCCAGAAAATGCGACCGATTTCAAAACCATTTAACGCTCCATTTCCTTGTTCTAAATTGTATTGAAAAGCATCAATCAATCCAGAAATTAAATCAGTTCGCAAAGCTGAATACTCGGCAAATAAAGGGTTACTCAGAACAATTTGTTTGTCTTCCCCTGGTTTAACTAAAGAATATTGCATTAATTCCGTTAAACCTTCCGCCCTGAAATAAGCACGGATTTTTCGCAGTAGTTCTTGATCTAAAGGTAAATAACCAGGTTCGGTTTTTTCTGGTAAAGTATCAACGAAATTATCATAACCATAAAGACGGGCGATTTCTTCAATTAAATCAATTTCCCGTTCTAAATCACGATAACGATAGGCTGGTACTTTTACCGTCCAAGTGCGGTCATTGTTATCAGTTAATTCACATCCCAAAGCAGTCAAAATTCTTTCTACATCTGCTGCTTCTAATTCTCCCGTTTCTAATCCTAAATCAATGGGACCTAGCACTTCATTAATTCTATCTAACCGCAAAACAATAGAATGTGACCATGTAGCAGCATCAGGACGATTATCAACTATTTCCTGTTGAATAATCACACCATTTGCTAATTCTTGAATTAGGGATAAAGCGCGGTTGCAAGCTGTTTCTAATTCGGCGCGATTTACACCCCTTTCATATCTTCCCGATGCTTCACTTCTTAAACCCACACCGCGAGAAGAACGACGAATAGCAACAGAATCAAATAACGCAGCTTCTAAAACTAAACTGGTTGTACCTTCGTAAACTTCTGTTTCTTCACCACCCATAACTCCTGCTAAAGCTACAGCTTGATTATTAGCAGTAATTAACAAATTCTGAGTAGATAAATTGCGAGTTTGTCCATCTAAAGTTTTGAGAGTTTCCCCACTTTCAGCAAAGCGCACACCAATGGTTAAATTTTCACCACCAGCTACAGATTTTAAACGCTGTTGATCAAAAGCGTGTAACGGTTGTCCCCATTCTAATAACACATAATTGGTGATATCTACCACATTATTAATGGGACGGACTCCCGCAGCAAGTAATTTTTGTTTTAACCACTCAGGAGAAGGGGCAATTTTGATATTTTCTACAACAGTTCCAATGTATGCAGGACAAGCTTTATTTTCGGAAATCTTCAAGCTTAAATTTCCAGCATTATTATTAATTGTGACTGCTGGTGGTTGGGGAATAGATAATTTTCCACCGGTTAAAGCTGCAACTTCCCGCGCAATACCCACCATAGATAAAGCATCTGCACGGTTAGCGGTTGCGGTGACATCTAAAATGACATCATCTAAACCCAAAAAAGGACGTACATCACTACCTAAAGTGAGATTTTCTTCTGTGAAAATATGAATCCCGTCTACATCGGTAGGTAAACCCAGTTCTTTTAAAGAACAGATCATCCCGTTAGAGGGTACACCTCTAAGTTTTGTGGGTTTAATTTTTAAGTCAATGTTGGGTAAGTAAGTACCTTTGGTTGCAACTGGTACATAAATATCTGCGCGGACATTGGACGCACCACAAACGATGTTTAATGTTTCCTCTGCACCTACATCTACTGTACAGACACTTAGTTTATCCGCGTTGGGGTGCTGTTCCCGTTGCAGCACTTTACCGATCACAACGCCATCCGCCCAAGTGCGCCGATCTTCTATATCTTCAACCTCAAACCCTGCCATTGTCAAGGTGTGGGCTAGTTCTTCTGGAGTTTGGTTAATTTCTACGAGTTCCCGTAACCAATTGAAAGAGATACGCATTTAGTTGTCGTTGTGTTTGGATTTGTGTTTGGCTTTAATTTTATAATTAATTTTATTATAATTTTTAGGATATTTAGCTGTGTATGCTAAAGTTCAAGATATGATTCACAAAATGATTATCAGGTAGAAGTTATGAATGAGCTTAGGCTGGAATTACCTGCAAATATTTCTATTGATGAGGCACAACTATTGTTGACAGTTAAATTATTTGAATCTGGTAAATTATCTTTAGGACAAGCTGCTAAACTAGCAGGTTACTCCAAGAGTACATATATAGAATTACTGGGAAAAATGGGAGTTCCTGTAATTAATTATCCACCTGAAGAATTAGAACAGGAGATGAATCTGTGAGTGAAGTTGCTGTTACTAATAGTACCTGTTTGATTGGTTTAGAAAGAATAGGACGTTTAGAAATATTACCACAGGTTTTCTCTTTTATATTCATACCATTAGCTGTACAAAAAGAAGTAGGTATTAATGAAGATTGGCCAATAGTTCAACCAGTGGCTAATTTAGCTTTAGTTGCTGCTTTAAAAACCCAACTTGATCCAGGAGAAGCTGAAGCTATCACACTAGCAATAGAATTAGGAGATGTATTTTTAATTATAGATGAACGTAATGCTCGTGGTATTGCTCAACAAATGGGTTTAAAAGTTATAGGTACACTAGGAATGTTACTACGTGCTAAAGAAAAAGGTGTGATTTCGGAAGTGAAACCATTGATTATGTCACTAGAATCTGTTAATTTTCGGATAGCACCTGCTTTAATTCAAAAAGCTTTAATTTTAGCTGGAGAATTATAAATTTTACGATGTTGTTTATAGTCATAATCATCTTCATATTCAATTGTACCAAATAGTTCTATAATTTCCTGTTGTTTTCGTCGTTGTATAAATTGTTTTAAAGCTTCTGCAATTACAGCACTTTGATCACTATAACCACTCAGTTCAAGTGCTTCTTTGATTAAGTTTTCGTCTATTTCTAAATTTGTCATCATATTGTATTTTTCTCTAAAATTTCATTTACCAAACTATTGCCATGTTTAAAATAAATCCTGGTAAAATATCTTCCCCTGATAATTCTAAGGGTGCGGTTAATATTTCGACTGGTTTACCTAAACGATAAATTTCTACTTGGCGTGTTTTTGGATTAATCAACCAACCTAATTTTACACCATTTTCCATATATTCTTGCATCTTCTTTTGTGTTTCTTGCAAGCTATCTGTAGGTGACATTAATTCTAAAACAAAATCAGGGGCAATGGGAGGGAACTTAGTTTTTTCTTCTGTGGTTAAACTATCCCATCTTTCTTTTTTAATCCATGCAACATCTGGAGAACGATTTGCACCATTAGGAAGTTTAAAACAGGTGGAAGAATCAAAACACACGCCTAGTTTAGTTTGACGATTCCAAACACCAAAATCAGCATTAATTTCTGAATTAATTCTTCCAGTTTCCCCTCCTGTGGGTGACATGACTAATAGTTCTCCTTTAGCGTTGCGTTCAAATTTTACATCAGGATTTTTCCGACAGAGTTGATAAAATTGATCATCGGTAAATCTGACGATAGGATTTAGGTTAATGGTTATGGCTGTCATTGTCAATATGGGGTGATAGGATAAAACAGGTATTTTTCAATATTGTCAGAATCAGGATTTCCAGGATTAGAGGATTTACAGGATTAGAGGATTTACAGGATGAAAACAGATATTTGTCAGTAATTAACCATGATTAGGATTAACTAGATAATTAGCAACTAGAGTTAGGAACTATAGTTAGCTAATTAATAGCTATATCATTTTACTCCCAATCATAGATATTATATCAAATCAGGACAAAAATTTAATATATTTTACCAGCTTTCTAGTTACTTATCCTGTAAATCCTCAACCAATTTAAAACCTATTATTGATGAGCTTCTTATTTCTGGCTGACGGCTGAATGCTTATACTTAAATCTCGTAATACCAAATATTTTCTTTTTTGACAATAATCCGATTCAAAGACATTCGATCAATTACTCCTTCATCTTCTAATTGTCCTAATAATCTAGTGATAGTAACACGGGTAGAACAAACAAGGGCGGCTAAGTCTTCATGTGTCAGTCGCATATTAATTAATCTCCCTGTTTCTACCTGTGAGCCAAATTTTTTAGATAACCATGCTAGAAGTTGAATTAGCATAGTTTCTACTTTTTTATGGCTACGTATTAACATTAATTCTTCTGCTTGATGGATGTGCTGAAGTAAAGCATCTGTAAATTGCTGCAAGTTATCTGCTGCTAAAATATTCGCTTCTACATTAGTTAAACATTCTATGCAATAGGGTTTGATTTTTGACAGCATTTCACCCACTATATCCCCAGGTCCCCATAAACCTAAAGCTACTGTTGTACCGTCTTCTAAGTAAGTATAAGTCATGACAAAGCCGCTTTCTATTTGCCAGAGGGCATTTTTTTGACTGGGTATGAGCGATCGCCTGGAAAAATGAAACTTTTGGCGATCATTATCAGTAGATAACCCGAAAATAATTGTATTTAAAGGCATAAGTATATTATATTACTATTTTCCGATGTTCTAACCGTAGTATATATGATTTCGGATCAGAAAGTCACGCCAAAAATATCTTCTAGGGTAAGTCAGACCGCACAAATCAAGTAAATCAAGCAATTTTGACATCGGGCGCACCCTACAAATGTGTTGATTTCTGGTCAATATAGAGCAACTATGGGAATTATATTAAATAACTACGGTAATCCGATAGATTTATGATATTTTAGTAAAACAAGTGAGAAGCTATCACATTTAACACTTTAAAGTAGACTTCTTTCGTAAAAAGGTTCTTAAATCTATCAATGTACAGTAGTATTTTAAATACAGACGTGAATAGTCAAAGCTACCGTCTCCTGGAACTTTCCGCCAAGGTGGAATACGCACTTTTAGCACTGCTAGAACTAGCCAGCCACCATGATCAAAAAGTTACTCTAACTATAAGTGAAATTGCAGCCAAGCAACCCATCCCAGAGCGTTACTTAGAACAAATTCTCACTCAACTGCGACGTGCGGGTGTGGTGCAGAGTCAGCGCGGTTCAAAAGGTGGTTTTCTTTTAGTGCGTGAACCTTGGCAAATAACCTTACTAGAAATAGTCACCTTGGTAGAAGGAGAACGGAAAGAGAAAGAAAATTCTGAAAATCCAACTATAGAAAGGACTCTAGTGCGTGAAATTTGGGAAAAAGCTAACACCGCTTCTAGTGAAGTGTTGCGTAGTCACACACTCCAAGACTTATGTCAAGAAAAAGAAACTCGCACTCAAAATGATCCCATGTATTACATTTAGTGTGACTCATCAGCTAATAAATATGGGAAAAGCAATTAATCAATTAATCAATTAATCAATTAATCAATTAATTCTTTTTCATCAAAACTAACAAACACAAACAAATACCAAGGAGTTTGATCGGACTTAATGCCTGATTTTGATAGATGATTACAACACCCAAACCCATCATTACAAAAGGTACAACATAACTACCATAATTAGTTAAAAAATTTGCTATTTGCTTCTGGTGGGTTAACTTATAAGCTGCGTAACACCAAACTGACAATAGGAGGAAAAAGACAAGTATAATCACTAAAAAGCTATCTAGTTTATTGGTAGAAAATAAAGGTATATAAACAGTAATATTATCACTGCCATTAGCAATAGTAATTAGAGTAATGGTATAAATTTGAGAACTTAACAAATTACTTTGACTTGATGATGCAAATGGTGTAATCTCGGTATTAATTTCAGCCGATAAATTGGTATCTTGTTCTTGATTAACTAAACTACTAATACCTATAGATAAAGGAATCAAACCTAATAAACTAATCCAGTTTGTAGGTATAATTAAACCACTCAATAAACCAGGTAAACTGAGAATGACAAGAATCGTAAAACCCAAATATTGACCTAAAACAATTTGCCAAGGTTGTAAATTATCATCAGCTTGGGCAAAAAAGACCAGCAAAATCACAAGATCATCAATATTAGTAGCAATAAAAGTTACAACTCCTGTGATTATAGATATCAATAAATCATTCATTCTACATCATTAATCTTCAATCATCATGAATAGTTTAATTACTGCTTTTGCTCAGGGTATTATCGCTTTTGCATCCACTAATATAGACGATATTATTATTTTACTACTTTTATTTTCACAAATAGATAGTAATTTTCGCCGTAGACATATTTTTATCGGTCAATACCTTGGTTTTTTAGCTATTATTATTCTTAGTTTACCAGGTTTTTTTGGTGGCTTAGTGATTCAGCGAGAATTTATTGGATTATTAGGATTATTACCAATAGTAATTGGCATTAAATATTTATTGAATCGAGAAGAAGAAAATACAGAAGTACAAACAGTAAATAGTGATTTATTAGAGTCATCACATCCCAATCCCATATTTGCTTTTTTATTAAGTATTCTTCACCCTAATACTTATAAAGTTGCGGCTGTAACGCTGGCTAATGGTGGTGATAATATTAGTATTTATATTCCCCTATTTGCTGGTCAGAGTTTTGGTAGTTTAGGAATTATTCTGATTGTTTTCTTATCTATGGTAGGGGTGTGGTGTGGTATTGCCTATTTATTAAGTCGTCAAGCTGCTATTGGTTATATTCTAACTCGTTATGGTAAGGCTTTAGTTCCATTTGTGTTAATTGGTTTGGGATTATTTATTATGTATGAACGTGGTACTTTAGAAATGATCAAATCATTGTTATAAGATATTTGAAAATAAAATATTGGAAAAGTATTTTCAGGTTTACAGATATTTTTTATTTCACTAAATCTCTATTAAGATGGAGAAATGTGATTTTGGTTAACCCCTACTTATGCTGGTAAAACTAACTTCCAACTTACCATCATTAAAATGCTGTATATAATCAATTTCAAAGGGCGTTGAGGTGTAATTTCACAAAGTTTAGCACCAATAATTACACCGGGAACTGAACCGATCCAAATTGGTATCACTAAACCCCAATTAACTGTTCCTAATGTGAGATGTCCTAAAGATGTGAATATTAATAAAATTGCGGCTTGAGTAATATCTGTACCTACTAATTTACGGGCATCAAGACGAAAGAAAACCATCAAAACCAAGGCAAACATAGAACCGGAAGAAACGCTAGTCATACCCACAGAAAAACCTAAAAGTGCGCCAATTAACAATGTTAAAAACCGCCCTTGATTAGTTTTAACATTTAATGTTGGTAATTCGGGTAAATTGACTTTGGGGAAAAACTTCACTAACAACATTTGGATTAATGCTGTGAATGTGACAATTAAAATCATTACTCCCAATAACCGCAGCAAAAAATTATCTATGTTGAGGTTACTGTTTCTGAGTTGATGTAAAACTGCTACACCTAACAATGAACCAGAAACGCTACCCATTGCCAACCATTTAACTATTTCTATATCTAGGGTTTTTTGTTGCCAGTGTTTGACTCCACCTACTACTTTCATTAATGTGGCTGCTACAACATCAGAACTGATAGCAATAGAAGGCGGTACTTGAAAAATAAAAATCAACATTGGAGTGATTAAAGATGCGCCTCCTATTCCTGTTAAACCGACAATAATACCGATGAAAAAGCTGAAAACTGGTAGTAGTAAGTAGTCCATGTTCCTGTTTTGTAGTGGGTTTTAGCTGTGATCTGTAATAACTTCTCAAGGATGAGTTTTCCCTCTGGTGAAAATTTAGGTTGTTATTTTCTTAACCTGATTGTCTTCACTTGGATTAATCACCGTAATCTTGATTGACTTACCGTATTTTAATAGTACACCTGGGAAAAGTATATTGTCAAGGTCTGAAAATGAAATAATTTTTTGTTGATTTTGTGGTGATTATTTGCTGACGAATAGAGAAAAAATGATCAATAGTTGAGGAAATACAAACTACAGCTATGGGGGATTTTATTGCTAGTTAAATAATAATAAATCCTAATTAAACGCTAATAATAAGTTACTTAAATAGAAATATTTGCATCAAATAAAAAATAAACGCAGCTACTATGAAAAATTTCTTATAAATCTTTTACTTTTGTGTAATTTGCGCTTTTGGCAGTGTAATAATATTAATTTTGAGGCAATACTGTTAGATTAAGGATTTTTGTAGGTTGGGTTTACCGTGTGGAAATCCAACAAACCCTTGTAAATGTTGGGTTTCTTTCCTCAAACCAACCTACGTTATGTCGTTGTTTTAGGGTTAACCGAAAAGTATTGAATTACTAATAGCTAATTACTAATAGCTAATTTCTTAACTTATGAATAAAATGAAAATGATGAAAGAGGAACACACATCAAAGGTTATGGTGATCAAAAACCTGCTGTTTTCTAATTGGCGTTCTTTGTTGCTGATGTTGATAGGTGTGTATTTACCTTTGCAAGTTGTGGAAATTATGGCGGTGAAAATTTGGCAGAATAAAGATAGCTTTTCTTGGGATGTGCCGATTTTGATGGCTATTCATAGTATAGCTAATCCTCAACTAGATGCGATCGCAGTAGTGTTAACTAAGTGGGGATCATTTTGGACTGCATTTCCTGTGTTGAGTGCGATCGCCATAACTTTATTACGCAACCGCAGATGGAGAACTTTTAATTATCTCATCACTACTGCTGTAGGAAATTTAATTATCAATCACACAGCCAAAGAAATTATACAGCGAACACGCCCTAATTTATGGATATCAAAAGCACCAGAATTGGATTATGCTTTTCCTAGTGGTCATGCCATGACAACTATGACATTAGTAGCAATTTTAGTAATTTTAACTTGGGATCGTCCTTGGCGGTGGTTAGTTTTAATTATTGGTAGTTTTTACCTCTTAATTATTGCTTGGACAAGACTATATTTAGGAGTTCATTTTCCTAGTGATATACTTGCAGGTTGGATGCTTGCTTTAGCTTGGGCTATTGGTATGAATTTAATTATTAAACCATAATTATTAAACCATAATTATTAAACCATAATTATTAAACCATAAGTCTTCAGCCGTCAGTATTCAGCCATTAGCAAAGAAGAAAATCATGAATAATAGCTGATTACTGATAGCTGAATACTTAATGAAATGCTTAATGAAATGACTAATAACGACTAACCAGTAAAAATTAAGATTTTTGAGCAGGTGCGTTAATCACTCTTGCATCTACAATAGCCTGAGAAACATTAGGAATAAACCAGTTAATTTCACCAGGTTTGAGAATTTGTGTTCCTGCTTGGCTAAACTCAATAACACCTGTATCTGGGTTAGTTGTCAAAACTAACTTAGTGCCATTAGTAACTTTAACAATTGAATCACCTGTTAATTCTTGGTTTTCTCCATCTAAACCAACAGCTACAGCTTTAACATCTGAAGGTATATAAACTCCTTGACAATTCCATTTATTTTTGGTTGTCTGATTATCACCTAAAAAATATAAAGCTGATCCTGGGGAATAATCATCTTCTTCTAAATTTGGTTCTGGTCCATAAATAGCTATTGTTTTACCTGTTTTATTAATACATTGCCCCCAATCAATCCCTGATTCAAAGGCTAATTTTTGTAATTTTAAATCACTGATTTTCTGCTCTAATTGTTCTGGTGTATAGCCTTGGGGTAAAGTTTGTGTAGCTTTTGCGTTTGCTAACTGGTTCAATTGTTGAGTCAGGGCTATGTAATCAGGATTTTTCCTATATCTGGGCGGATCTGCTAACGCAGATTCAGAAAATAATAAACTGATACAGCATAACGCAATCATCAATATATACTTGAGACTTTTCATGGTAGTAATTCCTGATTTGAGAATATTTAGATTATCCATTTGACCCAAAGTAGAAATGAAAAAACAATCATGTTTCTGCTTACTGAACTGTTCGCTAGTTTAAATTATCATAATTAATTCAAATGGGCAAGAATATCATTTAGCCAATTAGAATACCCAGTATTAACTTGAATTTGCATATTAAAAAATCTCAAAAATCTATAATTTTATAGGCTTTTACCTATATAACACTCTAAATAACTCATGATTAAGTAGTGTATTTTTACATACTTTTATTAAATCTTGGAAAAGAATTTTTTATACAAATTTAATTCCCACCAAATCCGATGCTCTTTTGAGTATTTATCAAAAGAAAATAATTTTACAAAAAATATCAGAAAAAAATAGATAAACCACTTGCATAATATCAAAGCATCATGTAATATTTGATTTGTCAAAGAAAACACAAATCCTAATAGTAGTTGCTAGGAATAGATATGGGGTTAATCTATCAACAGCAGCTACAGATTCTTTAAGGGAATTTTGTACACATAAATCACAGGTCTGAATAGCCTAGAAGGTATAACTAAAAATTAGCCATAATCCAATACAGATCAGGAATTTATTTCTGTGGAATTGGCTGGTAAATATGCACAACAAAAGGAAAACTTTAAACTTTTGTAAATTTTTATTACTTGCCATCAGGTATTACTCAGACAACAATCAAAATCTCCCTATTGTCCATCTATGTATGCGTCATTTCACACATCATTTCACAATAGAGAATCCTGAAGATGAACACAGAAATTAAATCACCTCAAAGTTTTCACGGCTTAAAGCCAAATTGCCTTTCTTTCTCAGAAGTTTTAGCTCAATCTTTTGCGGTTATTGCACCAACAACTGTACCTGCATCTAACATTGGTTTGATTGTGGCGCTCTCAGGAAATGGTACTTGGCTAAGTTTTGTGATTGGTTTGATGGGATTATTATTAGTTAGCATTAATATCAACCAATTCGCTAGTCGTTCCGCTTCTCCTGGTTCTTTATACTCATACATTACCAAAGGTTTAGGAGCAACCGCAGGTGTAATTTGTGGTTGGAGTTTGGTACTGGCTTATTTATTTACAGGAATGTCAGTTCTTTGTGGTTTTGCTAACTTTTTTGGGATTTTTATTAGCCATTTAGGTATTCATCCTTCGAGTATTACACTATTAGCTATTGGGGCAGGAATTTCTTGGTATGCAGCTTATAAAGATATTCAACTTTCAGCAGTAGCTATGCTGTGGTTAGAAGTAGTTTCTTTAGTTTTAATTATCATTTTGTGCCTGATTATTTGGGCGCACAAAGGTTTTGCTGTAGATATGTCTCAATTAACTTTATCTGGTGTGAATCCCGGTAATATAGCCACTGGATTAGTTTTAGTTATGTTTGGGTTCTCTGGTTTTGAAAGTGCCACTAGCTTAGGAGATGAAGCCAAAAAACCATTACGTACAATACCTAAAGCAGTGATGGGTAGTGTTATTCTTGCAGGTTTATTTTTTGTTTCTACTACTTACATAGAAGTTTTGGGTTTTAGTGGTACTGGGGTATCTATTACTGAAACAGAAGAACCTTTAGCTTTTCTTTCTCAACAAGTAGGAGTTGGTTTTTTAGGAGAATTAGTAGGTTTAGGAGCATTATTTAGTTTCTTTGCTTGCATTTTAGGAAGTGTTAACCCTGCTGCTAGAGTAGCTTTTTTAATGGCACGTCATGGTTTATTTCATGCGTCTTTAGGTAATGCCCACGCAGAAAATAGAACTCCTCATGTTGCTGTTACAATGTGTTCATTTTTGACATTTTTAGTTCCGGCGATCATGTCTTTTTTCCACATCAAACTCTTTGAGTGTATGGGATATTTGGGTGCTATTTGTAGTTATGGTTTTTTAACTGTTTATATTTTGATTTCTGTTGCTGCTCCAGTCTATCTACACAAAATTAATAAACTCCGTCTCATAGATATAGTATTTTCTATGTTGGCGGTGGGTTTGATGATGATTCCCATTTTAGGAAGTGTGGGTATTCCTAGTAGTAATCTTTTTCCTGTTCCAGAAGCTCCTTATAATCTTTTTCCTTACTTGTTTTTAATCTATCTTGTTACTAGTTGTAGTTGGTTTTTAATTAAAAAACAACGCTCCCCCCATTTAGTAGCAGGAATGCAGCAACGAGTTGATGAAATTCATGCGAGTTTTGCGGAAAGAAATAACTATTAACAGGTGGTAATTTCCCAAATCTCAAATCTCAAATCTCAAATCTCAAATCTCAAATTCCTATGAGTGGTGTAATCACAGCAATTAGTACAGGGGCGGCCGCTTTTAGTGCCACCAATATTGATGATTTAGTCATCTTAACTTTGTTTTTTTCACAAGTAAATGTCAAATTCCGTAAATGGCATATAATTTTAGGTCAATATGCAGGTTTTACAGCTTTAGTTATGGTGAGTTTACCTGGTTTCTTTGGCGGTTTAATTTTACCTCGTCCTTGGATTGGTTTATTTGGTTTAATACCAATCATCATCGGCATCAAAACTTTACTAAATTCCGAAGATGAAGAATCAGAAGAAGTAGATACAAATACAGAAACATCTCATGAATCATTGTTAGCTAAATTTTTTAATGTGCAAACTTACAGTGTAGCTGCTATTACTTTCGCTAATGGTACAGACAACATTAGTATTTATGTACCGATATTTGCTAGTAGTAATTGGCAGAGTCTTTTATTAATTTTGGGTGTGTTCTTTTTGTCCGTGGGATTATTGTGTTATGTGGCATATAAATTAACTCATAACCAGGCGATCGCTCATCTTTTCACCCAATATGGTCATCGTTTCATGCCCTATGTTTTGATTGGATTAGGTACTTTTGTCTTCATTGACAGTCATAGTTTAAGTCTAATGAATTTACTGAACAGATAACAAAGGACAATTCCCCTTATTTTCACCTCTTGCTGACCGTTGATAGCTGATGGCTCAATACTTACTAAAAATTGCTAACAGCTAATGACAAAATACCAATGAATAGTGAATAATGACTAATAAACCAAGAGGAAAAAATTTTGACTATACTCACATTTTCTTTATTAGTTTGGCTGGGATCATTTAGTGCTGGGTTAGTAGGATCATTAACAGGTTTAGGAGGCGGAGTTGTTATAGTTCCTTTATTAACTTCAGTGTTTGGTGTTGATATTCGTTATGCTGTTGGTGCATCTTTAGTCTCAGTAATTGCCACATCATTAGGTTCAGCATCTACATACATTAAACAAGGATTTGCTAACCTGCGGTTAGGAATGTTTTTGGAAGTTGCCACTACCATTGGTGCAATGATTGGAGCTTTATTAGCTGCCTTTGTTTCCGTGAAATTCTTAACAATTATTTTGGCAGTTGTTTTAATTTATTCAGCATATTTATCCCAACGCCCAAAAGCAGAAAATCAAGAAATTGCCGAACCAGATCCCATTGCGGAATATCTCCAACTCAATGGCACTTATCCCACACCTAACGGTGTGATACCTTATCAAATAAATGCCTTATCTGCTGGGTTTAGCATTATGTTAATTGCCGGTGTGCTTTCTGGTTTATTAGGAATTGGTTCGGGAGCATTTAAGGTATTAGCAATGGATCAAGCCATGCGTCTACCTTTTAAAGTTTCCACCACCACCAGCAATTTTATGATCGGTGTTACAGCAGCAGCTTCTGCCGGTGTTTATTTAAGTCGTGGATATATAGATCCTGGTTTATCCATGCCAGTAATGTTGGGAGTTTTACCAGGCGCTTTTTTAGGAGCAAGAATTTTAATTGGTGCTAAAACCCAAACATTGAGAATAATTTTTAGCCTTGTGCTAGTCGTAATGGCTATCAAAATGGTGTACAACAGTCTTATAGGTGGGTTATAATTATGTATAGATTAAATTCGGGTTTTCGTTGGACTTCATCAATACAACAAGAAACTGAAGTAATGACTCTAGCTTTAATATCTGAAGAACCAGATTCAGATATTCAACAACTAGAAAAACAACATTTTAATCATGTCAATCATCTCAATTATCAGGGTGTAATTGCAAATAATCATAAAATAGAAAAATTGGCGGGTGAGCAATTATTAGAAAATCTGCTCAGTAATTTACTCAGATATGGTGTTTTGATTGCCAGTTCTGTAGTATTTATAGGAGGAATATTATATTTAATCAATCATGGTTCAGAACCTGCTCAATATCATATATTTCGGGGGACATCTCCTGAATTTTGCTCACCCATTGGCGTATTCACAGCAATTTTATCAGGTAGTCGGCGGGCAATTATTCAACTAGGACTTTTAATATTAATTGCTGTTCCAGTTTTACGAGTCCTTATTTCTTTTTTGACTTTTTTATTCCTGCGACAATTTATTTATGTAGTCATTACTTCTTTAGTGTTAACGAGTCTTATTTACAGTTTGCTCAGTGCCTACTAATATGTAATAGGTAAAAAATCAGTAGATAAATCCCCGAATTTTTTGGTCATTCGGGGATATAATCAGATATTTATACCAATCATGTGTACCAAATTCAAGAATCAAATAACTACAAAGAAGACAAAGTACACAAAGAAGGAAGCAAGATATTCAGAAATTTGGCACATTCTTCTACAGAAATGGTATTACTAGGAAATTAACAATTTTTTCTTAGTCATTTTTAAGTTTTTCCAAAGAATCTGAATTTGTTTATAAGCATCCTCTGGGGAAAGTTTACCACCAGTTTGTAGACCACAAATGTAGTTCACCCTTTGAGAAAAATCTTGAAGATGAGCATTAAATAATAAATATTCTGGTTCAAACTGTCCATAATATGCACTACGTGGATAAAGAAAATCAGATATTTCTGAGAGAAAATAAGGGTCTTGGTTCATATAGAAGCAGGTAGTTAGAATTAAAACAATCAGAAATTATGCAAGTGGTATTTAAGAAAATTTTATGTTAGTATTTCATAAACTCTCTTTAAATGCAGTATTAGTGAATACATTTTTCAGTATTCTTATAGTTGTAAACACTGGTAAATTTGACTATAATGATCAGTAACTCAACTTGACATTTGCTGTAATACCCGGATAACCCACTTCTTTAAGAAGTCGGGAATCTATATACTATTAACTACAGTATTTTTGTATATTTAGTGTATAGTTACTAAAGTCATCATATAATTTTGCACGATAGACATAATTACAGAATATTGTATCAACATGATCAAAGAATACGACCGAGATGAAAAAATATCACACTTTCAAAAAAGCAGGTAAACTCACAGCTTTAATATGTTTAATTACTATTTTAGTTACTCCTTTTGTTATAGTTAATGCTGGTGAGCGTGGTGTATTAATGAAGTTTGGAGAAGTGCAAGATCCAGTATTAGGCGAAGGAATACACTTAATTATTCCTGTAGTGAATACAGTTAAAAAATTAAGTATTAGAATCCAAAAACAATCTATATCTACTGAGTCTATATCTAAAGATTTACAAAATATTTTTACTCAAGTAGTGCTAAATTGGCATATTCAACCCATAAAAACAAATCTAGTATTTCAACAAATTGGCGATGAAAAAAACATTATAGATATGATTATTGATCCAGCAATTGCAGAAGTTGTAAAAGCTATAGTCGCTCAATATACAGCAGAAGAAATCATTACTAGACGTGAAGATGTGAAAAATAAATTAGATAATTTTTTAAGACAAAGATTAGATAATTATTATATTGTAGTTGACGATGTATCTTTAGTTAATATCAACTTTTCTGATCAGTTTATAGAAGCTGTAGAAGCAAAACAAGTTGCTGCACAGGAAGCAAAACGGGCGGAATTTTTAGCGATTAAAGCAGCTAAGGAAGCGGAAGCTAAGGTAAATTTAGCCAAGGGTGAAGCTGAATCTTTGAGTTTATTAAAAAATATTTTGACTCCAGAATTATTACAAAGACAAGCATTAGAAAAGTGGAATGGTAAATTACCGTTAATTGTCGGTAAAGAAGATTTTAAAATTGGCGATATTCAACAGTTAATTACAGCAAGTGAAAATTAAGTTATTTGTAATAATTCAGGAGTCAGGAGTCAGGAGTCAGTAGTCAGAATATTGGATAAATCAGTAGATTATCAATATGTGATTTTTAGTCTAACCCTTAAAAAGCTGATTTCTGTTAGCTGATAGCTGAATGCTTACAGTTATTTTTTTAATCATGAATCTTGATTTTAAATCCCCTCTTGGTTACAATTGGGGATTTTATTGTTTATGAATTGTTGAAAATTTCTAGAGGAATATCAATAATTTTCAACTGAAGTAAAAACACAATTAATAAGGTATATGCAGTTGAAGAAATCAAAGTATTGAATATCTCTTTTTTAAGATTACGCTCCTGGGGTTGTTTTTGAAAAATATCACCTGCTCCAAATTGCATCATGAGAATACCAATAATATTTGATAACCAGTAACCAATAATTGTGCAAGGTA
This sequence comes from Sphaerospermopsis sp. LEGE 00249, assembly GCF_014299995.1. Classification (NCBI taxonomy): domain Bacteria; kingdom Bacillati; phylum Cyanobacteriota; class Cyanophyceae; order Nostocales; family Aphanizomenonaceae; genus Sphaerospermopsis; species Sphaerospermopsis sp. LEGE 00249. The sequence continues at coordinate 38,794 of NZ_JACJUZ010000036.1, forward strand.
AAAGTAAATTTTCTGACAAAAAACTGCACACATAACCAAAAAAGTACGCTATCGGTAGATTGAATAATAAATCATTCCACCAGCATAATGGAGAAAGCAAATATCCGAAAACAACAAAAAACCCTCCTCTTAATTTTTTCCAAATATTGCTGCTTGGTTGGTGGGAGGTGGTTTCTTTTTTCTCTTCTAAAGTGGGATCAAAGTTTTGACTGGTTACGGATAAATTTTTCATAAATACACTATTTCTATCAAATTAGTGTATTTTAACTGTAAATCAAAAAAAAGTCCATAGTTATTAATGCAGGACTGACGCAACAGGCACATAAGTATGGTGTGCAAAACCGCATAAATTATGTAAATACACATATTATTGATATCTGAAGCACCAGAAAACTTGATGAAGTGCGGAATGTGGGTAAAAATTAAGGTGAAAGTTAGATACCATAAAAACACCTAACTAACCGCCTTAACTCTCTTTTACTAACCCCTACCACCACCAATAAAATATAACAATGCCATTCTCACAGCTACACCGCTAGTCACCTGATCTTGAATTAAACTAAATTCAGGATCATCCATTAAATCTGAACTAATTTCTACACCTCTATTAACTGGACCCGGATGCAAAACTTTCACATTTGATTTACAGGCTTTCAACCGATTTCTAGTAATTCCAAATAATTGATGATATTCTCTTAAACTGGGTAATAAATGGGCTGTCATTCGTTCTTTTTGCAAACGCAATGTCATTACAAAATCAGCATTTTCTAAAGCTGGTTCTAGTTGCCAATGGATAAATAACCGTTCTGCATTTGCTGTACCTCCTAAATATTCAGCAAAGAATTTAGGTAATAAAGTGGGAGGTGCTGCTAAATGCACTTCTGCACCACTGGCGGTTAAACTCCAAATATTAGAACGGGCAACGCGAGAATGTAAAATATCTCCAACAATGGCAATTTTTTTACCTGCTAATAATTCGATTCTCGGTTTTTCGGGATTAATTAAACTACAAATTGTAGATAAATCTAATAATGCTTGAGATGGGTGTTCATGTTGTCCATCACCTGCATTTAAGACACTGACTTTTTCACCTAAACGATCCATTTCTTGGGCGATCGCCTGGGGTACTCCTGCTTCTTTATGGCGAATTACCATAATATCTGTACCCATTGCTAAATAGGTTTTAGCGGTATCTAATATTGTTTCTCCTTTAGTCATGGAAGATGTAGCCGCAGCAAAATTCAGAGTATCTGCACTTAACCTTTTAGCAGCTATTTCAAAACTACTCCGGGTGCGGGTAGAAGGTTCAAAAAATAAATTTGCCACTACCTGTCCTTGCAAAGTGGGTACTTTTTTAGTTCTGCGTGATAGAACCTCTCTAAATGAAGCCGCAGTTTGTAAAACCGCATTATATTCAGCCGTTGTGAAGTCAGATAAAGAAAGAATGTGATGACGATTCCAAGTAGTTGTAGGCATTGATATTTTCAGTAAGGAGTCAGGAGTCGTAGGGGCGAAGTAGGGACGAAGTAGGGGCGAAGCATTCGGAAAATAACCTTTTCATAAAATTGATAATTTATCGCCTGAATGCTTCGCCCTTACAGGAAAATAACCTTTTCATAAAATTGATAATTTATCGCCCGAATGCTTCGCCCTTACAGGAAAATAACCTTTTCATACAATTAATAATTGTTTGCCCGAATGCTTCGCCCTTACAGGAAAATAACCTTTTCATAAAATTGATAATTTATCGCCTGAATGCTTCGCCCTTACAGGAAAATAACCTTTTCATACAATTAATAATTGTTTGCCCGAATGCTGATGCTTCCAGCACGCTTCGCGAACGCCCGTACAGGAGTTCAGGAGTTCAGAAGTATGGCTTCGCCACGCTTCGCACTTCAGGAGTTTTTTAATTGTTCTGTTCCCTATTCCCTATTCCACATTACCAAATTTTAAGTTGGTAAATGAAAGACTTTCAAAGCAATAGAAACTATGCTCAGGAAGGTGACAAAACCGATAGTATCCAGCATGGTGGTTACTAATGGACCACTCATTAAAGCTGGATCTAATTTTAGCCTTTGTAATCCCATTGGTAGCAAAGTTCCCAAGCTCACCGCCACCATTGTATTCGTTGCCATGACACTTCCGGCAACTAAAGCTACCCATCTTTCATTCGGTTTTGCCCAAATAAGAGAAAGGGCGATCATTGTTACACCTAATGCAATAGCTGTTCCTAAACCTGCTAAAAGTTCTTTGCGGAGAATTTTCCCAGTATCTTCTGCTGTTACTTCTCCTACACCTAAACCGCGAATAGTCACGGTTAAGGCTTGAATACCGACAGTTCCCCCGGTGTTAGAAAATATGGGCATAATTACTGCTAGAACCGGTACAGCCGCAATAACTTGTTGAAAGGGAGCGATCGCACTAGCCGCACCGATGTACAATGCCATGATACCTAATAACCAAGGCAACCGTTTACGAATGGTAACATGAGGAGGAGACAAAGCTTCTTCATCGCCACTCACAGCAGCTAATTTTTGGATATCTTCTGTAGCTTCTTCTTCTAAAATATCAATGACATCATCAATGGTAATAATCCCGACTAATCTCTCTTCCCTATCCACCACAGGCATGGCAATTAAATCATAACGTTGCATAATTCTGGCAACTTCTTCCTGTAGGGTTTCAGTTTTCACTTTCACAACATGAGAACTAGCAATATCCTTAATTAAGACTTCGGGAAATGTAAATAATAACTGACGCAAAGAAACAACACTAACTAATTTACGGTTATCGTCGGTGACGTAAGCATAATAAATTGTTTCTTTATCTTCGTCTTGTAAACGAATTTTGCTTAACGCTTCACCTACAGTTAAACCTTCTCGCAACCGTACATATTCTGTTGTCATTACCCTGCCCGCAGTACCTTCAGGATAACCGAGAATTGTTGCTGTTGCTTGTCTTTGTTCTGGGCTAAGTTGTTGTAATAAACGTTTAACAACTCCTGCGGGTAATTCATCAAATAAATATGCCCTTTCATCAGGACTCATTTCTTCTACAAGATGTACTACTTGGGCATCATGTAAAGAGTTGATCAGTTCTTCTTGTACTTCTGTGGGTAAATATTCAAATACATCAATAGCTTGATTTTTGTTCAGTAAACGAAAAGCGATCGCCCTTTGTTTTTCAGGTAATTCTGAAATATATTCCCCCACATCCACAGGTTGTAGATTATTTAAATCACATTTTAATTGATTTAAGTCAGCAACATCCAATGAATTGCGAACATCTTGTGTCAGCATAATAAATTCCTCCTAATGTCTCCCCCTCGCTGGGAGACTTTCTCGCCAGCTTAGGGGAGGATACTACTGCCATCTGGTGGACTTTTGTCCATAAAATCTTCAGAACTCAATATTGATATTTAATCAAGTCATCATTAAGTTATCATCCTAACCCGGAAAGGGCTGATTTGATAACAACCTGGTAATAATGATTTAAATTGTATCATTTTACACAGATATATATTTTAGATGCCTTGATTTTTTATCGTATAGATGTAGTGATTTTACTACTATATTAATCTGTGTTAAGTCTATTAGGCACTTTACTGGAAATCTTTACACAATGGAGATATCTCTGGTTACAAATCTGGTTTTCACTATGTTCAGGGGTTTTGTGGTAAGAATCGGGTAATATAAAGATAAAAGCAAGAAAACCTATAATCTTAATTTACTGTAACATCATCAGCGATAACAACCAGTTCAATTACTTTTTCATGAGGACAACATGAGAATTAAGCAAATTTCAGTAACAGAACTTTTTGGTATTTTCAATCATGTTATTCCCTTGAATACAGAAGACAGAATAACTATTATATACGGTTTAAATGGTATTGGTAAAACTGCGATATTGAAATTATTGAATTATATTTTTAGTTTTCAGTTCTTAGAATTAGCAAATTTCCCTTTCAAAGAGATACAAATAGATTTTGATGATGGTAGTTGTCTGTATTTTCATGTACAAGCAGGATCAAATATTGATGTTAATACACAAAAATCCGAGATAAGAATTGTTGCCAAAACAAATATTAGTAGCGATGAATATGAATTTTATCTAAATTATCATGATGACCGTGTAGAAAATAAATCATTTAGGATACCTTTTAAAATTAATGAAGATTCGATGAGCGATAAAGAAAGATTTGTACTTGCTCTAGAAAACCTTGAAGAAACTGTAAAACTTGTCTATAGATTCCAACCTAAAAAAATACCAGAATGGTTACAAGATATAATTAATTCTATAGATATTCATTTAATAGAATCCCAGAGATTATTAAACATATCAGAATATCAGGAAATGATACCATCTGTAAATGCTTATGCCAATGAACTGGCAGAAAACATCCAGGAAAAATTAGCTGAATATGGTACATTATCACAATCACTAGATAGAACATTTCCCGTTAGATTAGTTCAAAAAGCATCAACAAATTCTCTTGCAAATGATCAACTTCTTAAAAAACTAGATGAAATTGAAACAAAGAGAAAACATTTAATAAATGCTGGACTCTTAGATAAAGATGAAAATACCAACTTTCAAATTTCCGAACAAATAGATGACAACATCAAACAAGTTTTATCAGTTTATATAGAAGATGTAGAAAAAAAGCTTGCTGTATTTGATAATCTCTCTCAAAGAATAGAACTGATGAAGAAAATAATAAATCAAAGATTTTCTTACAAAGCAATAAATATTGACAAAGAAAAAGGGTTTACATTTACTTATGACGGTAATTCCTTATCCCCTGAAAAATTATCGTCTGGAGAACAACATGAATTAGTTATGCTTTATGAATTATTATTTAAAGTTAAACAAAATTCATTAATTTTAATTGATGAACCAGAACTGTCACTGCACGTAGAATGGCAAGTGAATTTTTTAAAAGATTTAAAAGAAATTACAGAAATAGGTAACATTGATATTTTACTAGCGACTCACTCACCTGGTATAATTCATGATAGATGGGACTTAACTGTTGAATTAAAAGATCCTCAGAGATGAGAGAATTTATCACACCTGAATTTATTGCTAATCAAATTCGGATGAGACGCAGTGCTTACTCAGGAACTTTTATAATTGTTGAAGGTTCTGGAACAGTAATGATGTTAAACCAGAAGTATTAGAGAAAATTTTAAGACTGGCATACGAAGAATCCTATTTCCGTAATACACAGTTGTACAAATTGATTCAAGTCTGGGAACAAAATAACCAACCTTATCAAGTTTTATTATCCACATCTTCAAAAAATTAACACCTTCTGCCTTCTGCCTTCTGCCTTCTGCCTTCTGCCTCCTGCCTCCTGCCCCCTGCCTGATACCTTATGTATAATCCGAAACAACACCCCAAACCCCCCACTCCCCAGACATTAACCCTCTGGTAAACTGTCAAATACCTGTTGAACTAACTGCTTAGTCTTATTTTCCAAATGTTGCCAATCCACTTCCCCAAACTCATCTAATAAATTAGTATCAATATCAACATCTGTATTTTCTAGACTGTAATTAACAAAACACACTTGATAACACAGATCCCACAAATCCACATTCACTTGTTGCTCTTGACGTTGCAAGCGCAAATGGTATCCTGGATGGGGCATAGGCAACAAAGCAAGATTGGCCTTAATATCTTCCACCTGTTCCGGTGTGGCAGTTTCCATATCTTGCAACAACTGTGTCACCATAGCCTTGGTTTCATCAGTTGTACCAGGTGGCCAAATCAGTACATCATGGTAAGTTCCTTTCCAAGAGGATGTATCCAGATGCTTACGAATATTATCAACAACGCGAATAAAAGTCGGTTGCATGAGGATTTCAGCTTGCTGCCATGTGGTAGAGTTTGTTATCTTAGGTGGCATTGTTAGTTAAGAAAAATACTAAACAAACAGTAACAATTTGTTGTTTTTATTAAAAAACTGCAATTTTAGTCTAAATCTTTTCTCAAGATAGCGGATCTCATGACAGAAAATTTGGAGATATTTATTACCGTTTGCAAAATTAGGTGTTAAAACTGGGGAGGGAATGATGATTGGCAAACTACTAGACCATAGATACCAAGTCATACGCATTTTGGCAACGGGAGGATTTGGTCAAACCTATATTGCTGAAGATACTAGGCGGCCTGGTAATCCCATCTGCGTTGTCAAACACCTTAAACCTGCCAGCACAGACCAAAAAATCTTTGAAACTGCTAAACGTCTATTTAACAGCGAAGCAGAAACTTTAGAAAAATTGGGTAATCATGACCAAATACCCAGACTACTCGCTTATTTTGACGAAAATCAAGAATTTTTCTTAGTTCAAGAATATATTGACGGACATACTCTCACAGAAGAACTGATACCCGGCCAACCTTGGAGTCAAAACCAGGTGATGCAGTTGTTGTTGGAAGTGTTGGAAATTTTAGAATTTGTCCATCAACAAGGTGTAATTCATCGTGACATCAAACCAGATAATATCATCCGTCGTGCTGCTGATTATAAATTAGTTTTGGTAGATTTTGGGGCAGTTAAACAATTAAGGTCGCCTTTAGTCTCTATTGGCGCACAACTCACCGCTACAGTTGCTATAGGCACTCCTGGCTATATGCCCACAGAACAAGGACAAGGTAAACCCCGTCCTAATAGTGATATTTATTCTTTGGGAATTATTGCTATTCAAGCTTTAACTGGAGTACCCGCTAACCAATTTCCAGAAGATCCTGATACTGGTGAAATTATTTGGCAGCATTTTAGACCTGTCAATTATCAATTGGCGGAAATTCTCAGTAAAATGGTGCGTTATCACTTCAAGGATCGCTACCAAACCGCAACAGAAGCACTACAAGCTTGTAGAGAGTTTGTGAATATGACTTCTACATCTTCTGTTTATTCCGAACCTCCCAAACAAGTTAGCTACCATCCCCCCAAACCCGCTTCTACCAGCAAACTATCTCAAATCTTTTCACAGCAAACCGTCGCAGTTGCACCTGGTAATTCTAGTCCTGTTGTTCCTCAACCTGTTCTTCAACAACAGGATAACAAACCTGATCCATTACCCCTGATTATTGGTTTATTATTAGCTGGTGGTGCAGCAGCTTTGGTAACAAATTTATATCCAAATGTGACAAATATCGCTGCTAATTGGACTGGGAAAAGTAGCACTTCAGCTACAAATTGCCTGGCTATAGTCAAGCCTAATTCTAATGTCCGTTCTGAACCTAGTGCGATTAATTCTGATAATATTTTAAAGACTCTTGGTGATGCTAGTGAGTTCGATGTCACTGGTAAAAGAACAAAACGCGGTTGGATAGAATTAAAACTTAAATCTGGTCGTTTGGCTTGGGCGCACTCTGATGTTATTATTAATAATAATGAATGGATTGCTTGTTTGCGGGATCAAGGAATTTCTATTCAAACAGTAGATGATCTGCCTTTAATTGCATCTCGACCTGTTCCCAAACCACAACCAAAACCAATTGTTGTTGCTACTCCCAACCCAGTAAAATCTGAAAAATCTCCAACTAGTGAGGAGCAGAAAAAAATTGTCGAAACGGCTAGGCAGAAATTTGAATCAGGAGATTTACCGGGGGCGATCGCTCAACTCAAAACCATTCCTCAAAATGCAGCTTCTGGTATTAAAGAAACTGTGGAAATAATTAATCAATGGCAGCAAGACTGGGCTAAGGCTGAAGCAATAGCTAATGAAATTAATAAAGCTATTGATAATGGTCAATGGGATAAAGTTTTAGCTTATCGAGACCAACCCGAAAAATTACCTAATATTAAATATTGGCAAAATAAACTAGAACCATTGTTTAAACAAGCAGCAGAAAACGCTGCTAAACAGGTTCTTCCTAACCAAGACCAAAAACCCAATCAAAATCAAGCAAATACTTCCAAAACACCCACCACTGAGGAAAAGGAAGATAGTGCTAATTAGGGGTTGCTGAGAAAGTCTTTCTGTGAGGGCATAGGAGTCAGGAGTCAGGAGTCAGGAGTCAGGAGTCAGGAGGAGATTTGAAAATTTCTTTGCCATCTCTTGAAATCCCAAAAAATGCACACTTTTTCCGGTATACCCTTCAAAACCCTTGCACTAATTTCTGTGTTTATCAGCCTCTAACCTTTGATATATCAAGGTTTTAGGTTTATTCAGCAAACCCTAATTAATCAGATGGTAATGGAAATGTTCTTTTTCCCATTACCAATTACCCATTACCAATTACCCATTACCAATTAATGTAATTCGTCGTATTCCGCCGTTTCCACTCTTCTGGTTTCTGGGCGGGAAGATGGTAAAAATTCAGCCCGTCTAATTGTAGCTAAAGGAGGTGTGGGTCCGTGATAGGGGTGAATTACTTGGACGGTACGGGTAGGACGTTGCTTAGGAGAGAACAGGGATAGAACTCCAGCGACAACCACACCACCACCAATAGTCAGAGTTGCCCCACCTACAGCCCAAATTATAGGTGAAGACCACCAGGGATTTTGTTCAGATGGTAGTGCAGCAGCGACTTTTTGCTGATTTTGCTGTTGAGCTAACTGCCACTGATGTTGAGTGAAACTTTGAACCTGACCTTGGAGTTGCTGATTTTGTAATCTGAGTTGTTCATTGTCGGTTTTCAACTTCTCCATCTGCATATTCAGCTTTTCCATTTCCAGACGTTGGTCGGAATTGGGTGCAATGGGTTGGGGGTTAGGATATACTGGTTGCCCATAGTTAGGGGGATATTGCATTGAAGGCTGCATCAATTGGGGCGCTACAACCGCAGATGGCATTTGTGGAGCCACAGCAAAGTTAGGTTGTTGTATAGGGGTATTCGTTCCTTTGAGCAACAGGAGAGCCGCTAAACCAGCTACAGCCACTCCGCCGATAAATGCCATACTTTCACTCATAAAATTTACCCCTCAACTAATACCAAACCATAATTTAATTGTGACTGACACAATATTATACTCTCTCTCACACTCATAAATTTATTGCCTAGCTTTAATTCACATAGGACTCAACCTATAAGCAAATATATCAGGTAGTTTTTTTTCAGCCTGGTATGTATTGTTAATATTCAAGACTATATCAGTCAAATTGTCCACCAGGGAATGATAAAAAAACTACGCTGTTATCTTTTTTAATCTACTTTTCCCAAATCATCAAGAGGGAGTTTTGATTGTTTGCTTGAGAGTTTGGCAAAATTGAGCGATCGCCGAGAGTCCTTGTTCTGGTGTTCCTTCTGCTAAACGCTTCACCACCGCACTACCAACAATGGCTGCATCCGCTCCCCATTCTCGCACTTGCCGCGCTTGTTCAGGATCGGAAATTCCAAAACCCACACCAATGGGTTTATCTGTAAAACTGCGAATTTGTGTGAGTAAGTCAGAAACACGACTTTCCATTTGCGATCGCATTCCCGTTACCCCGGTAACACTTACCAAATAGATAAAACCTTGGGATGCTTTGGCGATCGCTTCAATTCTCTCAGCAGAACTGGTAGGAGCTACCAAAAGTGTTAAATCAAGATCCATCTCACTCGCTGGTTTCAGTAGCCCTGCTGCCTCTTCTAAAGGCAAATCAGGAACTACCAAACCTGCCACACCAGCAGCCTTAATTTGCCCCAGAAACTTATCAATTCCTCGGTGTAAAATTGGATTGTAATAAGTAAATAAAATAATTGGCGCTTGCAAACTGGGAGTAGTAGCTTGTAACATTTCCAGCACTTGATCCAAAGTAGTACCCTTTTGTAAAGCGCGGGTAGCAGCAGCTTGAATCACCGGACCATCTGCCAGTGGATCAGAATAGGGAACACCCAGTTCAATAATATCCGCACCAGAACGATCTAGAACCTGCAAAGCCTGAGCAGTAGTTTCTAAATCAGGATCACCAGCAGTAATAAACGGAATCAGAGCGCACTCGTGATTCCGTCTTAAAGTTTCAAAACAACGAGAAATTGCAGTCATTTGTTAGTGGTCAGTGGTCAGTGGTCAGTTATCAGGTAATTGGTCATTGGTTATTGGTAATTGGTAATTCAATGAAAGGATTTTGGATTTTTGATTTTTGATTGTTTTTGTCAATTCCAATCTAAAATCTAAAATCTAAAATCTAAAATTTTCTTACCCAGTCACCAGTCCCCAATCCCCAGTCGCTAATCACCTGATTCAATTTCAGCTTGTAATTTCGCCAATTCTTCGGGAGAGAGTTCATCTAGTCGCTTTTCTAAGAACGCTTTTTCATACTCTTCCCGTTGTTGATGGTAGGTCATTTTTTTACTCCCTGCACGGAAAAGATATGTGGCTAACCAACCTATCAAACCCACAACCAGTAAAGCTTGACTCCAAATTCCAGCGTCTTGGACATCTAAACCGACTAACTGTAATCCTACATAAGCCAGTCCACCAGCCAAAAAAACGCCCAAAGTAATACCGATTGCATCAATACGTCGCATGAGAGTTATGACCTACCAATATACTAATTGAACAAATTAAACAATTTGTCTGCGCCGGGGTCGAACATTGGCAATTGGGGAGAGCAGCAACAGACCCGGAAAGAAGAAAAACACCAAAAAGTACATGAATCCACGTTCTACAGAACTGGCAGAATACCAACGCAGCTTGAGATAAAACATCACAATCATTGGTACTACCAGAAGATAAGCTCCCGCTAAAGCTAAATACAGTAGTGCTACAACCATAATTCTTTGTTTAGATTTGAGAATACCATTTGGTGCATCTACTACCCATGATATGCCCAACCTGTCAACTAAGGAAAGTATTGGTGATTGGGGACTGGTGATTGGGGACTGGTGACTGGGTTATTAACTTCCCTTTCTTCCCCTACCTGCCCTATGTCCCTATCTCCCCTGAACCTGCCTATTTTCAAGAGTTGTAGCTGACAATGAAAAAAAAATTGCCAAATACTTGGCAAAATTATAAAAACCAGGTAAGATTGTGTGACAATAGAAATCGGCTGTTAAATGCAAGTGTATCAAACACCGTAGCTTGTGAAAAATCCAACTTAAAAAAAAGTTAAAAAATTTTTTTCAAACTACTTGCACAAAAAACGCAGTTAATGGTAGGATTATCAAGGGTGTTTTGAGATACAAAAACAAAAAACCCTAAACAAAAAACCCTTTGGGAGTGTGGCGGAATGGTAGACGCTACGGACTTAGAAAACTGAGCCTTGATAGAGAAATCTTTCAAGTGGAAGCTCTCAAATTCAGGGAAACCTAAATCTGTAATCTAAGTGAACAGATATGGCAATCCTGAGCCAAGCCCAGAACCTTTAGAGTTGAGAATTGATTTTGGGGTTAAATCCAAAACTCAAATTTCAAAGTTAAAATTCCGGGAAGGTGCAGAGACTCGACGGGAGCTACCCTAACGTTAAGACGAGGGTAAAGGGAGAGTCCAATTCTCAAAACCTGTAAGGAAGTAGCGAAAGCTGCGAGAGAATGAAAATCCGTTGACCTTAAACGGTCGTGGGGGTTCAAGTCCCCCCACTCCCATTTTTGATAAATAAAGAGCTTGTCCTAAGTTGACAATTTACTAGACAAACCTATACAAGTACATACAAAACTACAAGTATTTGACGTATACATGGAATAAGTTGACTAAAAAATTAGGCAAAATGTGTCAGAATTAAATAATAAAGTATAGTGTTGACATCAGCAAATGCTTTTATCCATCAAAAC
>NZ_JACJUZ010000037.1:0-49909 GCF_014299995.1 Sphaerospermopsis sp. LEGE 00249
AAACGCTGCGATTAATTTAAAACAAGAAGCGGTCAGATTGATCGTGTTAGCCTGTGGTCAGTGAGCGAAGTCGAACTGTGGACTAGATAGTGCCGACACTGCTAGGGTGAAACAGGAAGAAAAAGCCGACTTTTGTTAGCATTAGTTAGCTTTTTTGTATCGGCAGAATCAACCACAAAGCAACGAAGGACACGAAGGAAAGAGGGTTTGAGAGATATTTTGCGTAAGTCCTAATAGTTAAGCGTCAAACCTTTGCTATTTCAGATGTGTCACCTGTGGTTTGCAGCAATGCGGGTACGGCTTCTTCATCAAATATGGCTAAGTCGAACCAGAAAGTAGTACCTACACCAACTTCACTGACTAAATGTACTTGACTATGATGTCTTTCCATGATGTTTCTGACAATTGATAAACCTAAACCTGTACCTTCCAGGGTGTGAACTCGATTTTCCACCCGGAAGAAGCGGTCAAATATTGCCTGTTGGTCTTCTGGAGCGATACCTATACCTGTATCACTAATTTCAATCCTGACTAGGGGATGCTTTTGTTCTGATATGGGAGGCTTTAGCTGGTAGGCGCGAATGGCTACTTGACCACCTGCGGGAGTGAATTTGAGCGCATTACCGATTAAATTACCAAAAACTTGCAGTAATAAATCATAATTACCCATTACTAGCGGTAAATTCGGGGCTACTTCCTGAACCAGTTCAATTCCTTTATCTTTGGCGTTGAGTTGGTAAGTACGTAAGGTCTGCTCTAATGCTTGTGCTAAATCAACACCATCAAAGTTGTAAGTGCGACCGGATTCTAGTTTTGATAAATCTAATACATCATTAACTAAGCGGGTAAGTCTGTCGGTTTCATGATTTACAGTTGCGAGAAATTCGCGGCGGTCTTCTGCTCCTAAGTCTTCACCGTAGTCATGGAGTGTTTCTATATAGGTCTTGATATTAAATAATGGTGTGCGTAGTTCGTGAGAAATATTGCTGATAAATTGACTTTTGGCTTCATTCAGTTCTACTTCACGGGTGATATCTTGCACTGTAATGGCGATACCTTTAATACTTTCTCGTTGCAGGTTGAGGACTGTGGTTAAAAGAATACGGATAGTGCGTTTGGTGGGTTGGTTGAGGGGGATGCGGAACTCAGCACTTTCACATTCACCGGCTGCCATTTCGTACAAGGTGCGGGTAATTTCCATTTGTACGCTTTGGGGTAAGTTATGCAGTACATTCTTACCTACCACATCAACCCCTTCCCAGGCAAAAATGCGTCGTGCTGTGGGGTTGACTAAAATTACCTGCATATTGTTGTCAATTAATACTGCACCATCGGCAATGGTGGAAACCAAGGTTTCTAATTTGGCTTTTTCGGCGGTTAATTCTTCTATGTTTTGTTCTTCGTAGCGTTCTAGACGCTCTGCCATTTCATTAAAGCTGAAAATAAGCTCTCCTAGTTCCCCTCCCAGTGGTAGGTCAATTCGCTGTTTAAAATTCCCGGCGGCAATTTGTTTAACGCCTACTAATAGTTCTTTAATTGGTTTTGTAATGGTTAAAGCGTTAATTACTCCTGCTAAAATAACCATCACCCAAATTGTGATAAATACAGCGATGGTGACATCACGGGTAAAGTTAGAGGAAATGACTACTGTGGGGTTGGGGTTGATGCCAATGGCCAACACGCCTAAATATTTTTGATCCTCTATTAAAGGAATAAATACATCTGTGACTAAACCATCTGGGGTGTTATGTTGGCGTACCATTGGCTGGTCATCGTCACCAGGATAATCTTCTGGTAGTTGTATTTTTCGTTTGATGGTGAGGGAGTTTTCTACTTCGGGTTCCCAAAAAGGAATGCCAAAAAAGATTTTCCCGGTTTCATCAGAGTAAAGCATATATCTGACGCTAGATGTACTGCTGTAGAAACGTTGGGAAAATTGGGCTACCTCTGTGAGATTGTTTTCCGCGATGAGTGGGGCAACGTTGGAAGCTAGTAGTAGTCCCAGGTCACGACCAAAGCGGGTATCGTTAAGACGTGCATCTTGTTGAATGGTGTTGACTGCCCAAAAAGTTAGGCCACTCATGAATAAGGAAACAACTAGGGTGGCGACTGCTAGAAGTTTGGTTTGGAGGGTAAATTCATACCACCAATGGCTAATGACGTTGCGGATTGTTGTGAAAAAAGCCAGCATCTTAAATATATTTATATATATAGGACTCCTATTTGATTTTTGAACAGAACTCAGTACATGGTTCGGCTTCGCTCACCATAAATACTGACAGCCTTCTTTCCTGTTCCCTGTTCCCTGTTCCCTGCCTCCACGAAAAATTCATGAATCAAATCGGATCACTATAGCTGTTAGTAGTTGTGTGTTTTCTGTCTCAACCATTTAAAAATTAACAGTTAATTCAAAAAAGGTGTTAGGGAGGAATTGGGAAGATGGAATGGTGGGGTGGTGGAAAACCTACTAACCTGCTAAATTACAGTCTATTTTATCTGAATGAGGTACACAAAGGCGGGCAGGATGCCCACCCCACAAGATTTATTATATTAAAATGTTAATATGTGTACTTCATTTACCTGCAAAGTGCTGTATCACTTTGTTTTCAAGACACAATGACCGATATCTCGACGGTAGTACATTCCTGAAAATTGAATGTGTTTGATTCCAGTGTAAGCTTGGGCGATCGCCTGTGGGAAATTTTCTCCTAGTCCAGTAATATTTAAGACTCTACCACCGTCTGTAACGATTTGCTGGTCTGAATTCAGCTTTGTGCCGGCATGAAATACTATTGCACCTACTGTTTCTGCTGCTTCAATACCAGTGATCACTTGGCCTGTCTCATAATCTCCAGGATAACCACCTGAAGCGGCAACTACTGTAGCTGCTGCACCTGGTTTCCAAGTTAGAGGTGGCATTTCTCCTAAACTCTGCTGGATACAAGCCAAGATTAAATCTTCTAAGGGTGTTTCTAACAAAGGTAAAATTACTTGTGTTTCTGGATCACCGAAGCGACAGTTAAATTCTAAAACGCTAAAGTCGCCATTGTCTGCAACCATTAAACCAGCGTACAAAACTCCCCGGTAGTCAATACCTCTATTTTTTAAAGCTGTGATGGTTCTTTCTAAAACTTCTGTTTGCACACGCGCCATTAATTCAGGTGTGGCTATGGGTGTAGGCGTATACACTCCCATACCTCCAGTATTTTCTCCGGTGTCTCCTTCCCCAATGCGTTTATGATCTTGAGCAGGTAACAAGGGGCGAATTGTTAACCCGTCTGTTAATGCTAAAACCGAAACTTCTTGACCTAATAAGCATTCTTCAATGACAACAAAATTACCTGCACTGCCAAACTGTCCTTGAAAAATAGCTTCAATGGCGGTTTCTGCTTGTTCAACGGTTTGGGCTACTATGACACCTTTACCAGCTGCTAAACCATCGGCTTTAATAACAATTGGTACTCCCTCTGCTTGTACATAAGCTTTTGCTGCTGCTGCTGCTTGAAAAACTGCCGCTTTAGCTGTGGGAACTCCTGCTTCTTGCATTAACGCTTTAGCCCAGGCTTTACTGGCTTCAATTTGCGCTCCAGCTTGGTTTGGACCAAATACCATTAGTCCTTTAGTTTGCAGATAGTCTGTAATACCATTTGCTAAAGGTACTTCTGGACCGACTACTACCAGAGAAATGCCCTTTTCTAGAGCAAATTTGCCTATGCCTTCAAAGTCATTTACCGCTAAAGGCAAGTTTTGACAACGTTCCATTGTTGCAGTACCGCCATTTCCGGGTACACAAACAACTTGCTCAATTTTGTCTGATTGTAGCAGTTTCCACGCTAGAGCGTGTTCACGTCCCCCATTACCGACAACTAAAACTTTCACTTATTTCCTCGTGCGTTCCTGTCAAAGTGCGAATGCCACAAAGTTACTCGCAGATTAATTTTTTCACTAATTATCCTACATAATCAAGGTCTGAACGGGCAAGGGGAAACTAGGAACACTTAATTTAGTAAGTCAAATTCATCACGATTTACTAAAATTGTCAACAAACTATAAAGTTTTGTGGTTTTTAGTAAAAAGAAAATGTCTAGTTAAAAAATTAGCACAACTTAGCATAACTTATTAACAGTTAGAATGACGTTGATAAAAAAATCATAACCATTTCAAAACATCGGGAACATGACTAAAATTATCGTTACTGGGGCTGCTGGGTTTATAGGTTCTCACCTGGTCAATACCTTATTGCAACAGGGAGAAGAAGTAATTGGCATTGATGAATTTAATGATTATTATGATCCACAGTTAAAGCGAAAAAATATTGCCACCTTTGAAAATTCACCGAATTTTACTTTAGTTGAAGGGGATATTCAATTTTTAGATTTGCCAAAACTTTTTCAAGATGTGGAAATAGTATATCATCAGGCGGCACAAGCTGGGGTGAGAAATTCCTGGGGTCAGGGTTTTCGGGCTTATACGGAACGGAATATTAACACTACACAGGTTTTGTTGGAAGCTGCTAAGGATGCTTCCCGGTTGAAAAGGTTAGTATTTGCCTCAACATCCAGTGTATATGGTGATGCGGAAACTTTACCAACTCATGAGGAAATTGCACCTAAACCGGTTTCACCCTATGGTATCACTAAGTTAGCTGCTGAAAGGTTGTGTGGACTATATCATAAAAATTTTGGTGTGCCTTTTGTTTCTTTGCGGTATTTTACGGTTTATGGTCCAAGACAAAGACCAGATATGGCATTTCATAAGTTTTTTAAAGGGGTTTTGCAGGATGAGGCTATTCCTGTCTATGGTGATGGACAGCAAACGCGAGATTTTACATTTGTCAGTGATGCGGTTGCTGCTAACTTAGCTGCTGCTACTGCACCAGAAGCGGTGGGAGAAATTTTTAACATTGGTGGTGGTAGTAGGGTGGTTTTAACTGAAGTTTTGGATACGATGGAAGAAATTGTTGGTAAGCCTCTTAAACGCAATCATATTGAAAAGGCTATGGGTGATGCGCGTCATACTGCTGCTGATGTTTCTAAGGCGCGAAAAATTCTTGGTTATCGGCCACAGGTTTCTTTAAAGGAAGGTTTGCAGCAGGAATGGGAGTGGGTTAAGTCGTTGTATTTGTAGTTGTTGATCCCCCCAACCACCCTTAAAAACGGGGGCTTTTAATTTTTAATTTTTAATTTTTAATTTTTAATTCTCAATTTTTAATTTTCATTATTCCCATTGTTGAAATTTCTCGATGCTATTGCGAAGTAAAGAAGTAATTTGAGTGCGTCGGGTTTCAAAGTTGGCTGCTATATAAATTAAAAGAATGCCTACTAATAAGCCAATTATCCATTTTAAGAAGGAGTAACTGAGGCTGAAAATTACTAATTGATAAATGCTGGTAATGATAAACGTTGCTGTACCAACATACAGGAAGGCACGTATTTTTAAAGCTAGTCCGGCAAAGATAGCAATAAGGCTAAAAATACCGGGTATGTAAGGTAAATTTTGATAAAATAATATTGTCCATCCACAAATTAAGCTACTACCAATTGTTCTGATTAAATGACGTATTGGTTTAAATTCTTGTGGTTTTAATTGTGGGTCTATTTGGGCAATATATAATATTGATAAGCTGATGGGTGTGGTATACCATAAGCTATCTGTGAAGTTTAATTGAATAAACCATTTAAATAATGCCCAATTAATTAAAATTACACTAATGTAGGTAAAGCGAATTTGTCTGGTTGTTGTAGACAGAAAGATATAGTATAAAGCAGCAATAATTAAGGTCAGGGGATAAATTTGCTGTTGGGTAATTCCGATGATGATTAATGGTAGAATGTATGATGTACGTTGCCACGGTGTTTTTGACCAACCTAATTTTTCCCAAGGTGTAATGTAGAGGAAGTAGGCAAAGATGCAAGCTAAAGCACCGTTCCAAGGTGTTAACTGTTGAGTTAAAAAGCTACCTATGGGTAAATTTTGTAGATAAATACCTGTTATCCCTGCTGTTAATAAACCTAGATAAACCCAAATTTCATCTTTACTGATATTACTAACAGTTTGTACAGGTTGATGGAAATTATTTCTTCTTCCTTGCCATATTCCATAGCGGGTTAAAAATAGTCCTGTTCCTATAGCTGGATAAAGGTTAATTTCTATGGAAACTGTGACAGCAGCTAATAATAAAATGCTACTCCAAAACCAATGTAAATGGGCAATATTTTTTAATTCTCCTGGTGTGAGACAAAAATAATTTATTAACCAAGGGGAAAGGATACGGTAAGCATACATGATGCTAGTTCCTAACGCTGACATAGCTATTAAACCATCTCTTAATGCACCTCCTGTAGCTTCAGACATTTGATAAAATAGCAGTTCATAAGCAGAAATTGATATCCCAATAATGCCAAAATAAAGTAATGGTTTAAATTCTTCTCTTCTCCTTCCTACACCAACTAAAATTAAGGCTATTCCTAAACTATATAAACCTGTCCAGTCGGTAAAGGTATTGAACCTTAATAAAACACTAAATGCACCATAAATGATGGGTAAAATATGGAAACTTTGAGGTATAGTTTGATATTGTGCTTGATATTTTCTGCGCCACAATTCACCGAATAGTTGAGTTATTAAACCCAATGCAATATTAGCAATTCCTATTTTAATAATTGATGGTTCACCAAAACCTAAAATTTCCGCCACTAATAATTCTAAACACCAACCAATGCTATAAAATGCCCAGTTTGTTAATTGTTGATAAGTACGATAAATAATGGCAGTTAAAGTTATTGATGTAGCCAATAAATAGAAAATTTCGGCATTGCTATTTCCTGTATAAACAAGGAATGAATGTAAGGTAATTCCTATTAATTCTATGGTAGATAGTGCAATAGCCCATTTATCACTTGCTGCTGCGTAAATAAGGGTTAATTCCGTATTTTTTCTTAAAAGTATGGTATGTCCTAACCATAAACTCAAGATAGCAAAACTACCAACTAAAAACCAAACTGATAAAGCTAAATTTGGTATATTCCACAATAATGCAGCAATGAAACTCAGTCCAAAACCAATGGTTAAAGCGGCAGTTTCTTGTTTTCTTAAATAACGGGTATTGACAAACATCACACCTACACCCACACCCAAACCTATTAACCTAGTTTCTGGGGAAGGTAAAGTTAAAAATTGGGCTGCTAGGACAGTTAACACACTTAAAAAAGTATTAAAAGTGCGATGCTGTTCATTATGAGTACAAGTAGCTAAACCTGTAAGTGCTAAAGGTGTAATTAACCAAATAGCTCCCCAACTGTTATAAGATAATGATTGGACATTTACAAACAACAAGGTAAAACTCAAGGTAGCAAGTGCTAAACCAATATACCAAGCACTACGTTTCCAAATTCCTGCACCGAGACTAAATACCCACTCCGCAACCATGACAGTTAATAAAATTGCTGCCCAAATTTCTTTACTCAAATTTGGTGATAACCAATTGATAGCAGAAAAAACAGTCAACAAACCTGTAACATGAGTTAAATACACTAAATGGGGAAGAGACGCATAGCGTTTAGTAACGATAGCTAAAGTAATGGCAGACAATAAAAGATTGACTGTTAATAAGGTAGAATTTAGTAAAGCGAACATTGTTAAGCAAACCCCTAATAATAGGGTTAGCTGTTTACCAAAAACTGCTAATTCTTCTTTTTGTTCATGATGCAATTTTTCTGTGAGAATTAACATCAATATTAAATAAGGGAATAAAGCAATACTCAATAATGCTAAAGGTTGATTTTGAGAATTAGTCAGATAAGTTGCTGTATTAATGATAAATTGCTGTAATGTTTCTGGTACTATCCGCCAACTTAACCAGGTTGTTTGTAAACCAATCAAGAAAATAGCTGTGAAATCAATTTTTGAGTTATGAATTTGTAAACGCTGACTAAAAACCCATAAACTTAAACCACTGATAATTATTGCTTGTTGTGGTTGAGTGAACACTGAAACTAACCAACCTAAAAATAATAAAATTCCCCCTATTTTTTGCCAAATAGCATCAACAGAGGGGGTAGATTTAATATTTTTAGCTGATAACAAAACCGCTAACAAACCACAAATACTAATTGCTAAACCTAACTGCGTGACATTAACACTAGCAACAAAAATGGCTCGAAATAATAATCCTAATAAACCATAAATAATGACTACAAAATAAATTCCTACTCCCCAGCTATCATCCTGTGTGTCGATATTTTCTCTTGGTTGTTTGAGTTTTTGATAAACTGTAATTAAGGTTGTACATACTATTGCTATATAAATAGCAATTAGGGGAAAACCTGATATTTTCCAACCCCAATGTAAATAACTTAAACTGAGAATATTCAAAAATGGTAATTTGCCATTGGGGAAATTATTAATAATTGTGCGATTTTTAGCAAGTAAAACTGTAATGGTTGATAGAAATAAAGAAGCAATAGCTAATACTAACCAGTTAATAGGATTATTCCATAAATTAAAGCTATCCATTGCCCAAAAATTAACAGGCACTAATAACCAAGTGACAATTAATAATGTCTGTGCTGTTAATTTTAAATTATCTTGTTTACCTGCCCAAAAAGTAAAACCACCAAATGTTAAAGTATAAGCTAATAAAACTCCATATTGTCCAATAGCGGGAAATTTTTCCCATTGACTTGCTGCTAAAACACCAGAGGATAAAACAACTAAAAACACTCCTAAAAATAATAACCATCTCACACTTAATTCTTCACCTAATGATTGCAGCATCGCAGTGATAAAATTAGGTTGAGGTGGTGTTTGTGGTTTTGGGGTTGAGGTGGCAATTAATGGTTTTGATGTGGTAGTCTTTGTCAGTACTGCTTGTGTTTGATATTCTAATTGTGGTTGTAATTGTGGTTGTAATTGTGGTTGTAAAACTACAGCACAAACTAGATAAGTTTGACATATTTGCCTAACTTTGGCATCAGATATTAAACCTAGACGCAACCAAATATCTAAACCTTCTAATAACTGAGGATGGGAACTAGGTATTCTCAGTTCAACTGTTAGTAGAGGATCACGGGATGATGACATAAGTTTCAACCGTATCAGTAGATACTTATATTTTGATTGTATTGTTACAATATTTTGGTGTTTGTTGTGCCAGTTCTCAGAATATCTTACGCAAAGCCGCAAAAACACAAAGAAAAGTTAAGTTTTATCGCTAAAAGTACAAGGTATGTTGTAGCCATTTGCTAAAACTGTCACTTTAGAGGTTTAATTATTGCTGCTGGAGTAAGTTCTGTGTGTGTTTTGTGTGGGGGATGGTTAATGTTTATATCCTTCCCCTCTAAAAATAAAAATTAATCTGTACCAGCTTTCTGTTCTTGATACAATTGTTTAAACAAAGCTTGTTGTTTTTTATGATCTACAATGGGTGCAGGATAACCAACTGCACGACGTTCTAAGGGTGTAATATTTCCACTTATTAAATATTCTGTATCTACAGATTCCAATTCTCTCACCCATTGTCTGATATATTCACCATCAGCATCAAATTTCTGTGCTTGACTAGCTGGGTTAAAAATTCTTAACGGTTTGGGGTCCATTCCACTTGACGCACTCCATTGCCAACCACCATTATTAGCAGATAAGTCACCGTCAATGAGTTTCTGCATAAAATATTTTTCTCCCCATTGGGGGTTAATAATTAAATCTTTGGTTAAAAAACTGGCTACTATCATTCTACATCTATTGTGCATCCAGCCTGTTTCATTTAATTGTCGCATGGCTGCATCAACTATGGGATAACCTGTTTTTCCTTCACACCAAGCTTGAAAATGTTTTTCGTTATTTCGCCAAGGAAAGTTTTTAAAAACTTCTCTATATGCACCTTCAGCTAATTCTGGAAAATGGTACATGGCGTGTTGATAAAATTCCCGCCAAGCTAATTCTTTTTGCCAAGCAATAATATTATTAGTGAATTCTTCACTGTTACTATTTGCTAATAATTCTGCGGTTTTATGCCAAATTTTTCTTACTCCTATCACACCAAATTTTAAGGCTGGACTTAATAAAGATGTACCTTCAATAGCAGGATAATTTCTTTTTTGATCATATTCATTAATCACAAACTTGGTAAATTTGTCTAATTTTTTATGTGCTGCTGTTTCTCCTGGTGCAATTATTAATTCCCTATCCCAAATAAAACCTAAATCTTTCGCTGATAGTAAATTAATTGTGCCTGTTTTTTTAGCTATTTCCTGTTCTGCATCTGTTAAATTTTCGCAGTTTTCTAAAGTTGCAACTGGGTTATTTTTAGGTTTGCTACTCCAATTTTTCCAGAAGGGAGTATAAACTGTGTAAGGAGTTTTTGAACCACTAAAAATCTCATCGGGTGAATGTAATAATTGATCCCAATTTTTCTCTAGAGTCTGAATACTTTTTTCTTTAAGTGCTAAAATTACATTTTTATCCCGTGTTTGTGCATAGGGTTCTACATCCCAATTCCAAAAAACTGCTTTTGCTTTCAAAGCTTCAGCTAATTTGGGAATGGCTGTTACTGGATTATCTTGTAAAATTAATAACTGACTACCTGCTTGAAGATATCGTTGTTGCAATGCTTGTAAACAACCAATCATGTAACTAACTCTAGCAGATGCAACATCATCCTGTTGTAAAATACCAGGATCTAAACAAAAAACACCTACTACCTTTGCAGTTTGTTTTCTAGCTGCTGCTAGTCCTGTATTATCGGAAATACGTAAGTCTCGACGATGCCAAAATAAAATCAGGTCAGACATTTGTTGACAATGGTTACAATATAGTTTATTTGTACTATGATACTAGTAATAGTATTATTTAGCATCATGCAAGTGATTAATTTTTATGTAAGGACTGATAATAAAGCAGAGTTTTCACGTCATTCTTGATAATTTATAAAAAAACTTACTGTTATGGATTTCTGCTACAAATAAATATTCTGACTCCTGACTCCTGTACGGGCGAAGCATTCGGAAAATAGCCTTTTCATAAAATTGATAATTTGTCGACCGAATGCTTCGCCCCTACGACTCTTTGAACCCTGAACTCCTGATTTTATAAAGTATCTTTAAAAACACCTAATTATCGATCGGCAATAGTGGCTATTTGAGACAATTTTCAGTAAACTGTTGTTAATAGAGAATTTAGTATTTTATCATGGCAATTTTATTACTGGAAGACGGAACAACGGAAAGTGATTTAAGTGCGATCGCTCATGAGTTAGAACCTCTAGGTATTAAACTCAGACATTATGATCCGGGGACATCTTTACTTTTTCCAGAACTGATGGAACAAGAAACCGTTACAGATGTCGAAAAGCATCATATTGTAGGACTTCATAACAGCGTGTTTGAGTTTCTTCAGCAAGAAAATGGTTATTTGTGGAGTGATTTACTCAATATACATCCTGGTTCGCCAAATTTGGAAACTTGGATGGCAACTTATGGAAGTTATCACACCCATAATGCTGCGGAAGCTATTTATTTGTTAGCAGGAGAAATAATTTATGGTTTTGTGAAACCTGATCGCACTCAAGTACAACTGTTAATTACATCACAAGACTATTTACACATTCCCGCCGGAGTAGAACATTGGTGTAGTTTCTCAGCATCTTTACATTTTAAGGTAATACGCTATTTCACAACTGTCGAGGGTTGGATGCCAATTTATACAGGTACTCATCAACAGTTTAAAATTTAGCTTTTGAGAAAGTGCATCTACCAATAATCTACTTTCGGCGAGTCTGGGTAAAATAGATTCGCTTTAATTTTTTAATTTTCTGGGAAAAACCGATTATTTACTACAGGAAAGTTAAAGCTTGTCCGCGAATTTCCGTATTTACCTTTCCTTGATTATAAACAATTTCACCACCGACAATAGTTGTCACAGGCCACCCTGTCAAATTCCAACCTTCAAAGGAATTCCAACCACATTTACTTAAAACTTCTTCCCGCTTTACTGGTTTGTAGGTATTTAAATCTACTAAAACTAAATCCGCATCGTATCCAGGGGTAATTTCTCCCTTGTTGGGAATACCATAAGCGGTAGCTACTGCTTTAGACATCCAGTTCACAACTTGGGAAACAGTACATTTTCCAGCCATTGCTGAGGTTAACATTAAAGGTAGAGAGGTTTCCACACCTGGCATACCGGAAGGAGTATTGGGGTAAGTTTGCGCCTTTTCTTCTAAAGTATGTGGTGCGTGGTCAGTAGCGATAAAATCAATTACACCATCTCGTAAAGCTTGCCAAAGAACTTCATTATCATGGGGCGATCGCAACGGTGGGTTCATCTGTGCTAATGTGCCAATAGTTTGATAAGCACTGGTATTTAATAACAAATGTTGTGGAGTCACTTCCGCTGTCACCCAACTCGGTTTATCTTCACGCAGTAACTCCGCTTCTTCAGCAGTTGACATATGTAGAATATGTAACCGTCGTTGATATTTCTTAGAAAGCTTCAATGCTAATTGTGTCGCATTCAAAGCAGCTTGATTATCTTGAATTTGGGAATGAATAGCCGGATCATGAATACCAGCAAACTCTTGACGACGTTGGTTAATTCTCGCTTGATCCTCTGCATGAACAGCAATTAAACGACTACCATGAGCAAAAATCTGCTCTAGTACAGTTTCCTGGTCAACCAGCAATTGACCGTGCATAGACCCCATAAAAATCTTAATACCCGGAGTGGGTTGGGCAGAAACTAATTCTGTTAAATTATCGCCCGTTGCCCCAATAAAAAAGCCATAATTAACTAAGCACTTATTGGCAGCCCTTTGTAGTTTATCATCTAAGGCTGACTGGCTGGTTGTCAAAGGTCTTGTATTCGGCATTTCCAGAAAAGAGGTGACACCGCCTCTAGCACAAGCACAACTAGCAGTAAACAAGTCCTCCTTGTATTCCAAACCGGGTTCGCGGAAATGTACTTGCGGATCAATGACTCCCGGCAACAAAGTTAAACCTTGTGCGTCTATTTCTTGAGTTGGTGTGGCATGAGAGATTTCTGACGCTACCTCGACTATTTTACCGCCTTGGGTCAGCACATCTCCAATCATAAACTCACCATTCGGTAAAATCACGCGTGCTTGGCGAATCAGTAAACTTTTAGCAGATGACATAAATTTAATCAGTTATCAGTTCACAGTTAACAGTTATCAGTTTTATCTTCTCCCATATGTTAAAAGAAAATTAATTTCTACTCAGTCACAAACTTCTAGTAACCCATATCAACATCTATTAGGAAAAATCAGTTGTCTAGTTAAAATATTAAAATAACAATAACATCACAGTCTCTCTCATCAGTTCAGTGCTTGTCTATTACCCTAAATTTCAGTAATTTCATGCAAAATCAAGTGTCTGATAAAAACTCTAGCCAACAACCTGATAATTCCTGGATCCTCGAGCTAGGCAAAACTGTTATATTGAGCGTCTTTCTAGCTTTGGGGATTCGTACCCTAGTCGCTGAAGCGCGTTGGATTCCTACAGGGTCAATGGAACCGACGCTGCACGGTGTACAAGACCAATGGAAGGCTGATAAGATTATTGTCGATAAGGTGACATATAAATTTGCTAACCCACAGCGAGGGGATATAGTTGTATTTTCACCCACAGATGAACTCAAAAGAGAACAATACCATGATGCCTTTATTAAACGCATTATAGGTTTACCAGGAGAAAAAATAGAACTTAAAGACGGCAAAGTATATATTAATAAAAAATATCTGCCAGAAGAACAATATTTATTTACCTCATCCCGTACTGTTGTGGATGTTTGTGCATCAGGATCGCAACCTCCTTTCTTAGCGAAACCGCAAACCATACCAACTGATTCATACTTAGTGTTAGGTGACAATCGTGGTAGTAGTTATGATGGACGCTGTTGGGGTTTAGTACCACGGGAAAATATTATTGGTCGTGCTGTGATTCGTTTTTGGCCTCTGAATAAAATTGGCGGTCTTGATAAGTCTCCTTTGTATCCATCTCAAAATTAAGAAGGCAGGAGGCAGGAGGCATGAGGCAAATATTTCTCCCCTACTCCCCTACTCCCCATCTGCTGATCAAAAAATTGGATTTTTTCCTGATCGGGGGCTGCAATTTTGATGGCAAAAAAAGCATAATAGAAGGGTGACCAAACTCTTAGCCCCTTTACAATCCCTAAAACAAGGTAACTGGTTTAAGCTGATTTGTGGAGCCAGTTTCCAACATCTACCGGCGGTCAGAAGTTTAACTTTAGCCTATACTTTGGCGGGTGCTGACTGCATAGATGTGGCTGCTGATCCGGCTGTAATTAATGCCGCTCAGGAAGCTTTACTTGTTGCTAAAACTCTTGTTAAAGATGCTCAAGCGAGAGGCTTTAATTTTTCAGGCCATTTACCCTTGTTAATGGTCAGCCTTAACGATGGAGAAGATCCCCATTTTAGAAAAGCCCAATTTAATCCTATTTATTGTCCACCAGATTGCCCTAGACCCTGTGAAAAGATTTGTCCAGCCCAAGCTATAGTTTTTAACAATCAAAAAGATAGCTTTTCAGGAATTATTGCCGAAAAATGTTATGGCTGTGGGCGTTGCATTCCGGTTTGTCCTTATGAGATAATTGATACAGCATCATATCTGTCAACGCCGGGAGCGATTGCACCATTGATCATGTCAACGGGAATAGATGCCATAGAAATTCATACAAAAGTAGGGCGTTTGGCAGAGTTTCAGCGTTTGTGGGAGGCGATCGCTCCTTGGGCAGATCAATTAAAGTTATTAGCTATCAGTTGCAATGATGGTGATGGTTTAATTGATTACCTACAAACAATTTATGATCTAATTTCACCCCGTACCCAAACCTTGATTTGGCAAACAGACGGGCGCTCTATGAGTGGTGATATCGGTAATGGTACTACCATAGCAGCCATAAAATTAGGACAAAAAGTTTTGGCAGCAAATCTACCGGGATATGTGCAGTTAGCTGGGGGTACTAATAGCTACACAGTTCCTAAATTAAAGGCTATGGGACTACTTCAGGAGGAAACGGAGCAGGGAGCAGGGAGCAAGGGGGAAAACTTTTCTCCTCTGCCCCCTGCCTTTATTGCTGGTGTAGCCTATGGTAGCTATGCTCGTGTGTTGCTGTCATCAGTTATTGACAAGTTGGAAAATCAGGAGGTGAGTTCCACTGGTGTTAAGGCAAGTCTGCGCCTTGAGGATGAACCGGAATTACTTTGGCAAGCTGTAAAACTTGCTGATTCTCTCGTTTCTCAGATTAAGTCACAGTAAGAGCGTTAAATTGCTCATTCGTTATCTCTAAAAACGTCACCACCATAGAAAGCATGACGATTACAGAAGACCTGCAAAAGTTACTGGACATTTTACCCCAAGACCTGCAACAGCAACTAGATAACCATCCTAAAAGAGATCATTTAGTTGAAGTGGTTTTGGATCTAGGTCGTCGCCCAGAAGCTCGCTTTCCTCATGCTGCTGAGTATCTGAGCGAATCCCCTGTCACTCAAGCACAAATAGATGATTGTATTCAACGAGTCGGAACCTTTGGTGGAGATAATCGGGCGGGTATTGAGCAAACTTTACATCGGATCAGTGCTATCCGCAACCGCAATGGTAAAATTATTGGCTTGACTTGTCGTGTGGGTCGGGCGGTATTTGGTACTATTGGCATGATCCGCGATTTGGTAGAAACTGGTAAATCAATTCTCATGCTTGGTCGTCCCGGTGTAGGTAAAACTACTGCTTTGCGGGAAATTGCCCGTGTGTTGGCAGATGAATTGAATAAACGAGTGGTGATAATTGACACCTCAAATGAAATTGCCGGGGATGGTGATGTTGCTCACCCAGCTATTGGTCGCGCTCGGCGGATGCAGGTAGCAAAACCAGAATTACAGCATCAGGTGATGATTGAGGCAGTGGAAAACCATATGCCAGAAGTGATTGTCATTGATGAAATTGGTACAGAATTGGAAGCTTTAGCTGCCCGTACAATTGCGGAGAGAGGTGTACAATTAGTGGGTACTGCCCACGGAAACCAAATTGAAAACTTGATCAAAAACCCCACTCTTTCTGATTTGGTAGGGGGTATTCAAGCGGTGACGCTAGGAGATGACGAAGCGAGAAGACGCGGTTCACAAAAAACGGTGTTGGAACGCAAAGCGCCTCCCACCTTTGAAATTGCTGTGGAAATGTTGGAGAGACAACGCTGGGTAGTACACGAAAGCGTGTCCGATACCGTTGATACTCTATTAAGAGGTCGTCAAGCTAACCCACAAACGCGCACTGTGGACGACAAGGGTAAGGTGTCTATTACTAGACAGTTATCTGTGGTTAATGGTCGCGGTGGTCATTTAGCTAGTGAGGATGAATCTTTTCCCGCAGTTAAACAAGTTAATGGCTGGCGTGCTTCTGGTCAAATGGTAGCTTTACCTCCTTTGTCTGTGGAAAGGGAACGGGTAACGGGACGCAGCGAGTTTGACCGCTTGTTAGATGAGTCTTTGAATTATGGTGAAAGTATTGATTTCGGTCATACTAAATCACCAGGTCCCAATGGGGAAGATTTGCCTTTGCACGTTTACCCCTATGGAGTGAGTCGTCACCAGTTGGAACAGGTGATTGGGGTGTTAAGTTTGCCTGTGGTCTTGACAAAAGACATAGATAGTGCTGATGCGATTCTGGCGTTGCGATCGCACGTTAAAAACCACGCAAAGTTAAGGCAGATGGCTAAGGCGCGTCATGTCCCTATTCATGTGATTAAGTCCAGCACTATTCCCCAGATTACTCGCGGTTTGCGGCGGTTGTTGAATATTGACGAGCCGGAAATTACCGATGATCAGGAGTTACAATTGTTTTTACACAGTGGTAGTGATGACGAGATGGACGCTTTGGAAGAAGCGAGATTAGCTGTTGAGCAAATCGTTATTCCTAAAGGTCAGCCAGTGGAGTTGTTACCCCGTTCTGCTCAGGTGCGGAAAATGCAGCATGAATTGGTGGAACATTATCGGCTCAAGTCTCATAGTTTTGGTGAAGAACCAAATCGCAGGTTAAGGATTTATCCGGCTTAACCTCTCCCCCAACCCCCTCTCCTACAAGGAGAGGGGGCTAATAATGACATCAAATCATCCAAAATCAGAAAATCAAAGATTTACGAGTAGCAAATAAATGAATCATCAAACTACCTTTAAAGAAATTGCTTCTCAAGTGCAATTATTTCAGAGTATAGAACAGAAAGAAAGATTTATATTTGTGCTTGGTGCTTTAACATCTCGGTTAATTAGTTTACATAAAGCAGCCGAAATTATGGAAATGGATACAGAAATATTTTTGAAAATTTTAGAATTAATGGGAATAGATTTTTCATATCTTACCGTTGACGATATTGCTATAGAAAAAAACTGGTAAAGATCATGAAAATAGTTTTTAACTCTTCTCCTTTGATTTTTTTATCTAGGTTAGATTTTCTTGATTTATTTCTGACTATGGAAGCTGAATTTTTATTACCAGAAAGTGTTAAAGAAGAAATCAGTGCTAAACAAGATCAATCATCCATACATACAGAAGTGTTGAATGTTAAGATTTTGAGGATTTTGTCCAAGTTGTGCATTGGTATTGGTGATACCAAATTTGAGCAATTAATGACTCTATTCTCAATAGACAATGGATTTTACCTGGGTAAAACGAAAAGATTGTAAAGTTTTATTGCAGGATTCAACACTTGTGCCATACATATTAATAAACTAATCAGCGAAAATAAATTAACAGTACAAAAAGTACAATTAGTTTCTCTAGCTAATAGTTTAAATGACTTCTTAGGAATAGGAGAGTCTGAAGCTATTGCTTTAGGGGTAGAATTACAACCAGATTATATTATTTTAGATGACTTTGCTGCTAGAAAAGAAGCAATAAGATTAGGATTAAACGTTAAAGGAACTTTAGCAATAATTCGTAAATTACAACTAGATGGTAAGATTAATATTTCGGATTTAGATATATTGTACCAAAAAATCAGGGATGTTAATTTTAGGATCAAGCGAGAAATTTTTGATAGTATTTTTGAGTATTGATACATGAATGATGCTCAATCTTTACAGTAATTTTTCACATATTCCCGAAAAACAGGAGACAATGAAAACATGACTTTATCTTCTTTAATTTTCACCACTAAATACCGTTGTTGTAAAGATTGTAATCCATTATTAAAATCAACAGAAGATAAATTTAATTTTTGTGCTAACCTTTGTCTTAATTCTTCTCTGGAAATCGGTTTTTCAAATTTACTCAGTTGTAATACTATTTGTTGTTCTATCGGTGATAAACGGTTAAATTTATCTTGAAAATAAGACTGCATTTGTTGGGTAATATGTAATATATTCTCTGCTAAAAAATCGGCAACTTCACCATCATAATTTTTGGTGATTAAGACGGTAATAGTTTTTAAAAACATCAAATTACCTTGGTATAAGGTAATAAGATTTAACCAACTATCCTGATTTGTTAATCCTGTATTTTGGAGTATTTCAGGATGATATAAACCTGAGAGTTCTAAAGATTTAATGGGATATAATTCTGGATCTAAAGATTCCATTTCTGGACATTGTTCTTGACTAATTACAATAATATTACTTTGATGTTGGGTTTCTGTAACAAGTTTGAATAAGGTTTGATAATCTTGATATTCTGGTTGATATTTTCCTGCAAGTTCACCAGGTGTAAAGAGATTTTGGATATCATCAAGGATGATTAAACATTTGTTGTTGGTGAGAATATCAAGTAGTTGTTTGATTTTATCATCTAAGGTTTCTTTGGGTTGTTTTTGACAGGTGTTAAATAAGTCATTAAGGAGTTGGGTTAATGGTTTAGGGTATTTGAGGGTTTTCCAGATAATGATTTCAAATTTATCGAGGTTTAAATCTATGAATCTTTTTGTGAGGGTGGTTTTACCTATTCCTGATGTTCCTAAGATGCAGGTTAAGCGGGTATTTTGGTTTAGTATCCATTGTGTGAGGGTTTGCAGTTCGGTTTCTCGGTTGTGAAATTTGATGATTTGGGGTGATAGAGTGAGATCGTGGTAAGATGATTTATGTTGATTATTTATATTAGTTTCTTGATTTTGTTTATTAGGATTATTTAAGGTTTGCGGATAATAAAAACTATTATTATTACCATTTATATTATAAATATTAGAACTTTCAAATGATTTAATATATCCCCTTTCTAATGTAGAACGAAAATTAGTTTTTTTAATATCTTCATTCAATGCTTTAGATAAAAGTTGCCATAATTCCGCACCTACATCACCTATATGATTTTTAGTAACATTGTGTTCTTGTGCAATATTATCATAGGTTTGTCTTTCCCATGTTCCTGCAATGACAGCAGTTTGAATATCATCTAGATGCTTTCCAGTTTTATCAAAGACTATCTGATCAACAAATTTTACAACTTCGTTTACAGTCATAAAAGCTATACATGGTATGGTTTTTAACCATTATAGCTAAATGTGATCCCATTTTTTCCGATCTTTTCCGGTTTTTTTCTTAGTATTTTGTAATACAAGAACAGTATAAATCCGTATCTACAACAATGAAAACTATAGTATAAAGAATTAATCTACACATAAACAACAAATACAATGACTACGAAAGCTAGACAAGGTTTACCACGTTTTATTACTACAGAAGCTATTGCACCAAATAATGATGCTGGTTATCAAAAAGTTTGGGATGCAGTCAGAGCAGCATTTTCTTCTAGTCGTGAGTCTAGTATTGGGTATTGGCGTTATCCTCTTTTTCTGCAAGTTGGCGATCGCCGCAAAGAACCAGATATACTTATTGTTGATCAACAATGGGGCATTATTATAATAGAAGTTTGTCCTGTAAATATTGAACAAATTACATCAGTTAATGATAACTATATCCAGTTTATAAATAATACTCTACAACAAAATTATTCTCTGGAAAATATTTCTAAATATGCCGCAGTGTTGCGTAAATATTGTGATCAAGAACCTATTAAAACTCCAGAATCAGATATTCAACAAAAAATCATTGGACGTACTTTAATTGCTTTTCCCAATATTAGTACAAAACAATGGCAAGAAAAAGGATGGACGGGAACAGAAGAGGGTACACCATTTATATTTAATAATCAACTGGGTGAAGTTGGTTTAAAAAACCGTATAGAAAAATCTCAGGCGGCGATTACAGGCGAATCATTAAATGATAGTCAATATAAATCCCTTTTAAGTGTTATAAGTGGAACATCTATTCTGCGTAAGTCTTTAGAAAGAATAGAATCTGCTGATAATCAAAGTCTTTACAATATATTAGCAGAAGCACAAAAACTGATGTATGAATGGGATGTTAAACAGGAATATATTGGTAAAACTATTCCACCAGGTCCACAACGAGTAAGAGGAATTGCTGGTTCAGGAAAAACTGTTCTTTTTAGTCAGAAAGCAGTGATTATGCACCTGAAACATCCTGAATGGAAAATTGCATTTGTCTTCTTTACTCGTAGTTTATATGACCAAATTGAAAAATTATTTGAGTTATGGATAGAACATTTTACTAATGGAGAAATCGAATATAACAATTTCCCTAATTCCAATTTAAGAGTTCTTCATGCTTGGGGTGCAAACAATAGAGATGGTTTATATGGTGAAATTTGTAGAATCGAAAGGATAAGAAAGTTAAATCCACCTGATACAGGAGAAGAAGTTCCTAATAATGCATTAGCCTATGGTTGTCGAAACTTTTTGCAGCAAAAGCCAAAATTCAACCCTATTTTTGATGCTTTAGTGATTGATGAAGGACAGGATTTAATGACGGAAGATGATCTAAAATTTACAGCAGAAGATGGTGAAGAGAAACAGTCAATTTATTGGTTAGCATATCAATCATTAAAATCTGTGACTAAGGAGCAACCTGAGCAAAAACGTTTGATTTGGGCTTATGATGAGGCGCAGACCATACATTCTACAGGAGCAGTTGCACCAACAGCAAGCAAAGTCTTGGGTGATGAACTGAGTAATGTCTTAGGTGGTAGTCGTAAAGGTGGTAGTCGTGAAGGTGGTATTTATCCGGGGGGTATTCGTAAAGCTCATGAGATGGAACGTTGCTACCGTACTCCTGGAGAAATCTTAACTGCTGCTTATGCTTTTGGTACTGGTTTATTAAGAACAGAAGGAGTGCTAAAACCCGAACGTATGCAGAAACAAGATTTACATTCTATTGGGTTTGAAGTGGTAGAAGGTAAAATCAGCAGTAATGCTAAAATTACTATTACCAGACCTCCAGAAAATTCACCTAATCCAGTTCCTCGCATCTCTAATCATCCAGTGATTAAATTTGAAAACTATGATTCTCGTCAAGATGAGCTTTTCGCATTAGTAGAGAAAATTAAATATAATTTACAAGAAGATCAATTAAGTCCTAGTCGCAACATCTTAGTAATTGCTTTGGGTTATACTACTCCACCTTTTTATAATGGCAATAAATTAGAAAGAGAAATAGCTAATTTTTTAATAGATTATGGAATTGATATTTATATTCCTAGCGCATTAGCATTAAATGATATTAATCCCAAATGGCCTAATAATAATCCTGATTTATTCTGGTTTGATGGTGGTGTAACCGTTTCTAGAATTGATAGAACTAAGGGAAATGAAGCAGATATGGTTTATGTAGTTGGGTTAGATAACATTGCTAAAAATGAAAGCGATACAAAACTACGAAATCAATTATTTGTAGCTTTAACGCGTTCTCGTGGTTGGGTGAATATTAGTGGTATTGGTAATTATCCTTTCTATGAAGAAGTAAATAAAGTAATTGCACAAGGTAATACTTTTACTTTCACTTTGAAAGGAGTCAAACTACCTGAAGATGCTAATGATGATTTAACTGAAGAAGATGAACAAAATCTTTAATATTCAGTAGTAGGTTGGGTTGAGGAAACGAAACCCAACACATATATCAATCTTGAATAAACTCACCTATTTAAAAATACTTAATAGTGTGGTGTCAACTTAATCAAAAAATGGCTGATCTGTTAGCTTCCACCCCCGCCCAGAAATGAATTTCCGGGCTAATAACCAAAGTAAACTAAAGTTTACTAGAAGATTTTTTGTGTATTTAGTCATCTTTAGATGACTTTTGCTATTAGACTGGGAATTCATTCCCAGTCGGGTTATGGTTTTGATTTTAAATTGACACCAATTAGCATTGCTAAACCCCTACAAAAATATCAGTAATATCAGTTTTTGTAAATAAATTGCATATGTAAATAATTCGATATTTTTAATTTATTAATGATGCGCGATTTAGTGATACTTTGGAAATGAGTTAGCGGTAACTCCCTGAAGCGATCGCTATACTACCCATAATTTGCCTTACCTCCACCAAAATCAAATAATTAAAACATCATAAAAATCCTCATCAATACATCAGTATCATATACAATTAACCAGCAAATAAAAAACTAAAAAACCTAAACATGAACCCAACAACAGCAAATTATGATCAAGCATGGAAAGGAGCAATAGAAAAATACTTTCCAGAATTTATCAGCTTCTTTTATCCCCAAATTTATCAGCAAATAGACTGGAGTAAAACACCAATTTCCCTAGACAAAGAACTAGAACAAATTACAGCTACCTCTAACACAGAAAAACGCTATGCTGATAAATTATATCAAGTGTGGTTACTAGATAACACAGAAATTTGGATATTAATTCACATCGAAGTACAAAGTCAATACGATGAAGAATTTTCCCAAAGGATGTATATCTATAAATACCGCTCCTTTGACTTATATAGGACTTACGCAAAATATCTCTCAAAACCTCTTATCTTCGTGTCCTTCGTGTCCTTCGTGGTTCATTCTTCCGTAACTTCTGCGTAAGTCCTGTTATACCATAAACCAGTAGTTAGTTTAGCCATATTAGGAGATGAAAGCAAAACATGGCGACCTAATTGTTATCAATACGGTTTAGGTAATAGTGAGGTTGTGTGTAAGTTTGATACAGTCAAACTCATAGATTACAAATGGGAAGAACTAGAGCAAAGCAGCAATCTCTTTGCTATATTAGTAATGGCACATTTAAAAACCAAAACTACTACTAACAAACTCGCAGATAGGGAGCAGTGGAAATGGCAATTAATTAGAAGTTTATATGAGCGAGGTTTAAGCAGATATGACATTGAAAACCTCTTTAGATTTATTGACAAAATGATGTCATTAACTCAGGAATTACAACAGAAATTGCTCACCAAAATAACCGAGTATGAAAAGGAGATAGAAATGCCTTTTTTAACACCTACTGAAGAATTATTTATTGCAAGAACTCGCCAACAAGATATTATTAAACTTCTGCAAGTCAAGTTTGGTGATATTCCCGAAATACTGAGCAAAAATATTCAGAAAATTGATGATCTAACCGCTTTAGAAGAATTATTTGTATCATCAATTACGATTACTTCTTTGGAAGAATTTACCAATTTAGTTAATTCTAAATTACCAACATCACAAGATTAATAGTAGAAAAAAACAGAGGTAGAGAAATAGAGAAATCTTGAATTATCTTGAATTATCTTACATTTATTTCTCTACTTCCTTACCTGTTTCAATTTTCTAATTACCTTAATTTGGTTTCAACCCTCAAACCAAGATATCTGTTTTTATCAATAAATTACCGATACAAATAATTCGCCATTTATAATCTATGAATTATGATTTTTGAATTATTAATAAAAAGAGCGATCGCACAAAAACTCTATTATCTATACCTAGAGAAAAGCGATCACTTTTACCCTATAACTTGACTCTCACTCACCGCTAATACATAAAATGTCTATTTTGTCAACCCACCCTTTTACAAGACATGGATCAACCTCTCATTTCACCCGCAAAAAAGTTTACGAAATCACCGCTTTTTTCTCTATGCAGATTTTGACTATTTCTCAAATAACGTAAAATCAAGGGTTTTGGCTATCTATAAACCTTTTTTTTTAAAAAGTATATACTACGCCTAAATTATGAAATTTTAAAAAATTATAGCAAATCGCTGAAAGTATTGCAAGCTCGTGGGTAAATAAAAATAATTCTCAATTAAATATTAAGAAAATATAAAGAGGAAATTTCCAAATTTAGGAATATTTAAACCATTGATGGTATTATCATAACTTTAAATTATCACTCAATTAACAAACAAGGTTAAAATCAGCTTTTTTGCAGCCTGCTTTTATATAGGATAGGGATTTATCAATACTAAAAATATACGAGATTTGAAAAAACGAGATTAATTATAACTTTGCGCCTTTGCACCTTTCCACCTTTGCGCGAAATCTTGATCAAAGTGTGGTTCATTTACCTGAAAATAGCTGTAAATAGAAAAAGATTAAATAAACCGATGACACAACCAAACCAACTCCCCATCCCTCCCCACTTCCACCCCAACAAAGTCGGGGAAATATACCGCGTACCTTATCAACAACTAGCATCTGAAGCAGAAGCATGGACAAAACAATATAATATTCCCCCAGCAGCAACCGATAAAAACCGCATTTGTCTATTATTAATAGATGTCCAAAACACCTTTTGTATTCCAGAATTTGAATTATATGTAGGTGGACAAAGCGGAACTGGTGCTGTTGATGATAACAAAAGATTGTGTGAGTTTATTTATCGTAACTTGGGCAGAATTACCAAAATTATCCCCACCTTAGATACTCACACAGCAATGCAAATTTTCCATCCGATTTTTTGGATAAATGCCGATGGAAAACACCCCACACCAGCAGAAACTAATATCACTTTATCGGATATTGAAAAAGGGATTTGGCAAGTTAACCCAGCAGTTGCTCATAGTGTGACTAATGGAGATTATGAACTTCTGAAAAAACAAGCTTTTCACTATGTTAAACAACTCAGTCAAGATGGTAAATATCCCCTGACAATTTGGCCTTATCATTCCATGTTAGGAGGAATTGGTCATGCTTTAGTTTCCGCAGTGGAAGAAGCAATATTTTATCATAGTATTGCTCGTCAAAGTCAATCCCAATTTGAATTAAAAGGGGAAAATACTTTAACAGAAAATTATTCTATTTTACGTCCAGAAGTTTTAACAGGATTTGATGAAAAACCAATTGCCAAAAAAAACACAAACTTGATTAAACAACTTTTAGAATATGATGCAGTGATTATTGGTGGACAAGCTAAGAGTCATTGTGTGGCGTGGACAATTGACGATTTATTAACAGAAATTCAACAGGTAGATAGCACCCTGACAAATAAAATCTATCTGTTAGAAGATTGCACATCTCCTGTTGTTGTTTCCGATGTTGTTGACTACACAGAACAAGCTAACATAGCATTTGACAGATTTGCAGCAGCAGGAATGCACATTATTAAATCAACAGAATGGGTAATTGGTGATAGTTGATAGTTGATAGTTGATAGTTGACAGTTGATAGTTAATAGTTGATTGGGAAACATAAAATTGATTACCCAGTCACCAGTCACCAGTCACCAGTCACCAGTCACCAGTCACCAGTCACCAGTCACCTAGTTAAATATTCTTTTGGATCTTTTGCAGTCCAACCAAGGGGTTCATTAGCACGAATTTCAAAATGTAAATGTGGTTCTCTAGAAGTTGGTTGACCTGTAGCACCAACTGTTCCTAATATGTCACCTTGTTTTACATTTTGTCCCAGCTTAACTTGTATTGTTTCTAATTGAGCGTAACGAGTTTGTAGTCCACCTGCATGATTAATAATTACTAATTTTCCGTAGCTGGCTTGATCTTTAGCAAAGACTACAACACCAGGAGCGATCGCTTGCACAGGTTTACCTACTTCTGCTACTAAATCTACAC
Source organism: Sphaerospermopsis sp. LEGE 00249 (assembly GCF_014299995.1). Classification (NCBI taxonomy): domain Bacteria; kingdom Bacillati; phylum Cyanobacteriota; class Cyanophyceae; order Nostocales; family Aphanizomenonaceae; genus Sphaerospermopsis; species Sphaerospermopsis sp. LEGE 00249. Next base: position 25,891 of record NZ_JACJUZ010000037.1, read on the forward strand.
CACTATGAAAAAAAACTTTACCTGTAATCGGATGAATTTGCCACCCATAAGGTAAAGCTACAGTTGTAGAATTAGCTAAAGGATATCCGGTTATACTTGCCGATGGTAAAGTTGGTGTATTTGCTACAGGAGAACTAGCAATTATCCGATTTTGTCTTTCTCTCATTCCTGGTAAAACAGGAACAAAAACAACTCTGGGGTTTTGTTGACAACCATTAATTTCAAACAATGTATCTGGACGAACTTTGTAATTTGCTGCCACTTGTCTCCAATTTTGACCACTGGGAACTTGTACCACAATTCCATCAAAGGGGGGAATTTGCAATTGATTACCAGGTGTCACAGTACCGTTATTAACAAAGGGATTCATGTTAATAATTGTTTCTGGCATGAGTTTATATCTCTCGGCTATGCTATCTAAAGTCTCACCACCAGTAACTTGATGTTTTTGAATTCTCGATAAGGCTGGAGTTGGACAACTTGGTACTGCATTCGCGCTTTGCAGTTGTAGCATTGTGGAAATTAGCCCCAAGGTGCTAATTAAGCTACAGAGAAACATTGGACGATAGCGAAAAGTCATGTTAACTAAGAAAGAAATAGCTAATTCTAGATTTTAGTTGGGGAATTTTCAAGATGGGATCATTTTTTTTGTTTGACTGATAATTCTTTCATGGTATAAGTCCTCAAACTTAACCCCAGAGTCAATCCAAAATCCAAAGTCCGAAAACTGAAAATGATCCCAAATAATGTATTAATTATTCAATTTCTGTTAACTAATCTGTTCACTGATCATTTACAAGAAATAGTGGGAAGTTTGAAAGCCTACCAGTAAAAGCCTGAAAATCCAAAAAGTGTTCAGGTTTTTACGTCCTTTAGGGGTGGGATGAAAAACGACTCAAGCGACTTTAGTCGCAGTGCCATCTTGCACTCGCTTTCCGTTTACGCTATAATTTATGGCGTAATATAATAGTCATCTATGTTAGTATACGAGTTCAAGTTAAAGGGTAAACACCAGCAGTTAAATCTGATTGATGAAGCAATCAGAACTGCTTTGTTTGTCCGTAATTCTTGTATTCGCTACTGGATGGACAACCAAAAACTCGGTAAATACGATCTGAGCGCATACTGCAAAGAACTGGCTGCAAACTTTGAGTGGGCAGGTAAACTTAACTCAATGGCAAGACAGGCATCAGCAGATACAGCTTGGGTGGCAATTTCTCGTTTTTATAGCAACTGCAAGAAAAAAGTTTCAGGCAAAACTTGTACTGAGCCTGTCCTGAGCATAGCCGAAGGGCGTAGTCGAAGTAAGGGGTTTCCAAATTTTAAGAAACGTGGTCATTCTGTAGAATACAAAACTACAGGATGGAAGCTATCAGCAGATAGAAAATATCTAACTCTAACTGATGGGTTTGGAATTGGGAAATTAAAATTAGTAGGAACTTATGATCTGCATTTCTACCAAATTACAGACATCAAGCGTGTCCGATTGGTAAAACGTGCAGATGGGTATTATGCCCAATTTTGCATTGCTGTTGACCGAGAAATTAAATTAACACCAAGTAAAAAGGTTATTGCTTTAGACGTTGGCTTAAACCATTTCTATGCTGATTCCAATAGAGATAAGATAGAAAATCCTAGATTTTTCAAGAAATCAGAGAGAGGATTAAAACGCCTACAAAAACGGGTTTCTAAAAAATTTAGAAAAGGTAAATCTCAATCCAATAACTACAAAAAAGCTAAGAATAAACTAGCAAGAAAGCACTTGAAAGTTAGTAGACAGCGTAAAGACTTTGTTGTGAAGTTAGCAAAGTGCGTAATCCAGTCTAACGACGTGGTTGTTTATGAAGACTTGCAAGTGCAAAATATGGTTAAGAACCATAAATTAGCCAAAAGTATTAGTGATGCGTCTTGGTATCAATTCCGGTGTTGGCTGGAATATTTTGGTAAAGTTTATAGCAAGATAACTATTGCAGTACCACCACACTGGACAAGTCAAAACTGTTCTAGTTGTGGGAAAACTGTTGTCAAAACTTTGTCAACAAGAACTCATGAATGTTGCCACTGTGGAACTGTTTTAGACCGAGATGAGAATGCCGCACTGAATATTTTAGCCAAAGGATTAAGTACGGTGGGACACACCGGAACTAACGCTTGGGGAGAGAACGACCTCTGTTTGGATTTGGCGACAAGTTCAGGTAAGTTGACTCAGTGAACCAAGAATCCCCCGACTAGAAGTCGAGGGAGTGTCAATTAGTAACTGTCTGACTATGATCGCAATTATTCTTAATTAATTAATTAATTAATTAATATGAAGTTATCTGTGAAGCAATTAGCCGTTTATCTGTTCTTAGTGGCTATGGGCAGTAGTCTGGGTATACTTGGTAGTCGATTTTTTCCCAGCAATGGTTCGTTTCAAGAGTTGAAAAATGTTACAGCGGCTTTACCTTCAGAATCTGTGATTACCTATCCTTCTCAGGGCTTGCCTAATTCTACTGGTGGCGATAATGTAAATTTTATTGCTGCTGCTGTACAGAAAGTTGGTCCTGCGGTTGTGCGAATTAATGCTACTCGTAAAGTAGTAAATCCAATTTTTGACGCTTTGAAAAATCCAATGTGGCGGCGTTTTTTTGGCGAAGATGAAGAACCAATTCCCCAAGAACGAATTGAGCGCGGTACTGGTTCAGGGTTTATACTTAGCGAGGATGGTCAATTAGTAACAAATGCTCACGTAGTCGCCCAAACAGATACAGTATTAGTCACCCTTAAAGATGGTCGCACTTTTGAAGGTAAGGTGGTGGGAGTTGATACTGTTACAGATGTAGCAGTGGTCAAAATTCCTGCGGATAAATTGCCTACCGTTAAATTAGGTAATTCACAAAATTTAATTCCTGGTCAGTGGGCGATCGCCATTGGCAATCCTTTAGGTTTAGATAATACTGTCACAATTGGTATTATCAGCGCCACTGATCGGACCAGCGCCCAAGTAGGCGTTCCCAATAAACGGGTTAGTTTTATCCAAACCGATGCGGCAATTAACCCTGGTAACTCAGGTGGACCGCTTTTAAATGCCCAAGGTGAAGTGATTGGCGTTAATACCGCCATTCGCGCCGATGCTCAAGGACTGGGTTTTGCCATTCCCATTGAAACCGCCGCCCGCATAGCTCATGAGTTATTTACCAAAGGAAAAGCAGATCACCCTTTTTTGGGCATTGAAATGGTAGACCTTTCACCGACCAAAAAACAGCAATTGAATCAAGACAATACACTCAACATTCAGCCAGATGTTGGGATTGTGATTAAGAAAGTTATCAAAAATTCACCGGCAGAGGAGGGAGGACTGCTCCCCGGAGACGTGATTCAAAAAATCAACGGTAAACCAGTGAACATCACAGCCCAATTGCAGAAAATTATTGATTCAAGTCAAGTCGGAGACATTTTCAAAATTGAAGTTAACCGTAATGGCAAAACTCAAACCTTTAAAATACGCTCAGGAACTGAGACACAAAATTAGTTATTAGTACAGGCGTAGTTGATCACGTCTGTACTTGGAACTATTGATTAGACAAATGCTCTAATTGCATTCTTTGTTCCATCTGCCGCAGAAAATAACCAGTCATCATTGCTGATGCTAACAGTCCTGCGAGGTTATCTCGGTCTGTAGTAACTTGCACATTAAAACTCTCTCCTGGGAGCATTCCTACCAGTCCTTGGACATTCTGGGAAATGATTTGTTTAATTTCTGGGCTGGCAGATTGGGCTACACGGGCTAGAACGTCGGGAGATTGATGCTGTAAATATTTCAATAACTGATTCGGATTTTCCCCCAAGTGTTCGTTCAGAAGCTGATGAGTGTGTTCCTCAGAGTTGTCATTCAAAAAATCAGGATCAAACACCATTGGCAATTCTTCTTAGCTTAGTTGCTAATTCTACTTTAAACCATATCACAAGCCTAGCGCATTTATAAGGGAACAGGAGTTCAAGGAGTCAGGAGTTCAAGGATAATTTAACCCAGTCCCCAGTCCCCAGTCCCCAGTCACCCATCACCTGTCACCTCTAACTTCAGTTCTAACTGTTGTTCTTTGTCGGTTTTGGGAATAATTTCGGGAAGTTGATCAATTTGGAAATATTGGTGAAATTTTGACGTGACTTGTAACGAATATGACCGGGATTCATTGTCTCGTCGTTTACGCACAAATCCTAATTCTACCAGTTCAGGAACGTGCTGATATACACCTGAACCCCGCAGTTCTATTAACTCACTTTGCAAAATGGGACTGTTAAGAGCGATCGCTGCTAAAGTGCGTAAAGCCCCCACACCCAACTCCACAGGGATCAAAGTCTGTACTAAATCATGAAAATCTGACCGCAGTTGCAAACTATAACCATTTGCAGTTTCCACAATTTCTAGCGCACTATCTCGACGGGCATAATTATCCATCAGTTCAATTATCCCTTCTTCCGCTGTATGGCGATCGCACCCAGCATGCTCGGCAATTTCACTCACAGATAAGGGTTTACCCTTTAAATACAAAATCGCTTCTATTTTGATTGCTATGGCTATATTCTTCTTGGACATATTTAAAAGTTCAGGAATTCAGGAGTCGTAGGGGCGAAGCATTCGGGCGATAAATTATCAATTTTTATCACAGTTTATTTTCCGAATGCTTCGCCCGTATAGGAGTCAGGAGTTAGGAGAAATGAAAATTGTAACTTTTGCCTTTTCCTATTCCCTATTCCCTATTCTCTGTTTTTTGACTTTTGAATGCATGACTTTTAATTTTCCTCCCCTGCTCCGCTTCCTTTCTTCACTGCCACCAATCACCAGTTACCTGTTCCCTGTTACTGAGAATAAATTCTGCGATCGCCAAATCTTGAGGAGTTGTCACTTTCAAATTCGTTTCTTCCCCCGGTACTATCCGTACTTCAAGCCCGCATTTTTCAAACAAAGCTGCATCATCTGTCACTTCCCAACCTTGACGCACACCATCAGCATGACATTCTTTTAACAACTTAACATCAAATCCTTGGGGAGTTTGCGCCGCCCAAAGTTGCTCTCTGCTGGGTGTACTTTGAATTATGCCACTTTCCCCCACAACTTTAATTGTATCTTTTACAGGTATAGCCGCAATTAACCCTGGACAATGAAGAATAGCTGCTGCACAAGCATTAAATAAGTCCGGTGTAGCTAAACATCGCGCCCCATCATGAATTAATACTTGTTCAGCATTTCCTGGTAATGCCTGTAATCCGTTATAAACCGACTCTTGGCGGGTAGCACCACCAGGAATAAACTCCACAGGTTTAGTTAGCTTTAAATCAGCCAAAATTGCCTTAAAGTCCTCCCAGTCATGAGGTTGGGAAATAATTCCGATCCAACTGATAGCACTAGCAGCTTCCGCAGCTAACAAAGTCCAAGCAATCAGAGTTTTTGAACGAACCTTTAATAACAGTTTATTGCGGTCAGCACCCATTCTTTTGCCGCTACCTGCGGCCGGAATTAATAAATACACAACTTTCCTCAATTTTGTAAATAGCAGGAGGCAGGAGTCACGAGGTAGGGGAAGCAGGGGAGGTAGGGGAGGCAGGGGAAGAAAAGATTTTTACCAATGCCCAGTCACCAATCACCAATCACCAGTCACCAGTCACCAATCACCAATTACCAATCACCCATTACCAATTACCATTCCCCATTTCACATAAAATAAGGACGATAAGCTTCAATAAATATATTATTTATGCGAGTAGTAGCTTTTGTACCTGGTTCAATTGGCGACCAAGTTCTTTTTTTCCCCACATTGGATGATCTCAAGCGTTCCTATCCCGACGCTTTGATAGATGTGGTTGTGGAACCCCGGTCAAAGGCTGCCTACCGAGTGAGCAAGTCAGTTCACGAGGTATTGACCTTTGATTACAAGGACCGTAATAGTTTAGCAGATTGGGGTAACTTGGTGGGAACAATCCGCGATCGCGAATATGATGTTGCCATCACTGCTGGAGAAAGTTGGTTTGTCGGTTTATTTCTCTGGTTAACTGGTATTCCCACTCGCATTGGCTTCCAAGGTAGTGGTGCAAATTTTCTTACCAGTGTTGTATCTCCCAATACATCCCAATATATCCCTTCCATGTATCATGATTTGTTGCAACCTCTGGGAATCAAGACACCTTGCCCACCGTTAGCAGTAAATATACTGAAACCAGATATTGAATGGGCGCAACAACAACAAAAACGCTTGGGTATTAATGACACAGGTTACATCTTGCTCTCTGGTGGTTCTGGTAAGTTATCCCAAATTAATGGTGCTGATACCAGCTATCCTGTAGCTAGTTGGCAACAAATTATTCAAGATTGTCAACGCAAACAGCCAGATTTACCAGTGGTGGTCATTAAAGAAACTGAGGATGATAAATTTGTTTCTTCCCTGGTGGAATCTTGTCCCGGTATTAAAGTAATTGCCATTGATGATGTGGGCAAATTAACTGCCATAATTGGTGGAGCAAGTTTAATGCTTTCTCTCAACAGTGCGCCCCTACAAGTGGCTATAGCTGTACAAACCTATACTATCGCCCTACTTGGTTCTACAGACCCAGGAAAAATATTACCCACCAGTGATAAATTCCTCGCCATTAAATCTCCCACTGGCAAAACCGCTGATATCGCACCTGCAACCGTTTTAGAAAAAATCTGGGGCGGTTGACTATTAGTTTTAGATTTTAGATTTTAGATTTTGGATTTTGGATTGATTGAAAAATCTAAAATCCGAAATTTATATAACAGATGACAAACATTATAACTCCTGACTCTTGGGGCAGCCACGGGGGGATTGCCCCTACTAACTCCTAGATTCCTATCTTTTTTCAATCATTTCAAAAAAGCTATCTTCTAATTCATAACCCAAGATTTGCGCGAAAGATTTAAGTCGGAATGGTGTGGGAATACTTTGCTGTTTTAGCCAATTACTTAAAATAAAAATTTTGTGCATCAAAAAAATCTCTAAGGCTTCAGGGTTGTACTGTATACCTTCTTTTTTAGTAAACTGATGGGGTACTAGCATAGCAGCATAACGCGCTAATTCCCCAGCTTTCCAGTCTAGTAAAAACGGCAACCACGGATATTTGGCATCTAAACGCACAAACCACAACCTGACCTCTGGAATTTCTGACAGTTCTCGTGGATCATTTGCCTCCCGTGGGTAATTGATTTCAAAACGCAATTGCTGTTCCTGCGATGTAATGGATTCCTCTTGCAGCAATGGTTCAATTACTTTTAATGCAGGTGACAAATCTAGATTATTGATAGAGTCGTTATTAAGGCTGATTGTGATTGTCATTGACTTTTTTTGGCAGCTTTTTTGATTGCTTAGGAGTAGTATCCAGAATCAACAGTAGCAGTTTTTAGGTATTGATGCTACTCTATTTTGTATTTGTTAAATATCAACATTTACTTATTAATCACATTGAATTTTATAGTGTTATTTTTTCTAGATTGGGTACTTGTACTATTGACAATTTAAAATTTTATATACAATTTGCCAAAATACCACCCCTCGCCTGGACATTCATAGCCTGAATAAGCTAAAGTTGTAATGAGTTTGTTTTAGAGTTAGGATGTAATTAATCATCAACCAACCAAAAACGAAACTGGCTCAAACCAATGATTAATAAAGGATATTCGTATTAAAGACACAGGTATAAGCAAAGAATATATTGTAAATATGTAATATCCCTGGGTATAAAAATAATCATTTTTCATGAAATCTGAAAACTATTCCTACAGTTCCTACAGTTAAAACTGAAATATGCAAAAACCAGCTATTTCTACAAAAGCAATTCGTTCTTTAGAAGATGCTCTAGATCGATGTCAAATGCTAGGTATGCGCGTCAGCCGCCAGCGCCGATTTATACTAGAATTACTATGGCAAGCTAAAGAACATCTTTCTGCTAGAGAGATTTACGATCGCTTAAACCAACAAGGTAAAGAGATTGGCCACACTTCTGTTTATCAAAATTTAGAAGCTCTATCAAGTCAAGGTATTATTGAGTGTATTGAACATTGTGATGGGAGGTTATATGGTAATGTGACTGATGCTCACAGCCATGTTAACTGTTTAGATACAAATCAAATTTTAGATGTACATATAGAACTACCAGAAGAGTTGATCCAGCAAGTTGAGGCACAAACCGGAGTCAAGATTAGTGGATATACCATCAACTTTTTTGGACACCGTCACTTACAACCAGATCACAATGATCATTAGACCTCTCCAAAATAGAATGTATTAATTTGTCATAAGTTGTAGGGGTGAAGTAGGGGCGAAGCATTCGAGCGATTAATGATCGGTATTCACCAAAGGATATTTTCCGAATGCTTCGCCCTTACAGGGCGATAATTTAACGTAAAAATCAGACATCTAGATATCCCATAAGCTTCGACCTGCCCCCATAAATAGGTTCCATAATTTCTTTTCTAGAGATGTCTATTAGTAACTGGCTAATGCTTTACATTATCACTGCTGATAAATTAAAGTGACAAAAACAGGTGAAAATGGGAATGACTCAGCTAGGGATGACTGCGGTTTTTTGGCTGGGAAAAAATTCTATTTTTATTTAACCTGACTATGAGCGATCGCCCTTTAAGTAGTTTAAATTTACAATTCTTATTAATTGACCCAGATCCCATCTTTCGTCTAGGACTAAGGGTAGCTCTAGAAACAATTCCCCACCTACAAGTAGTAGCCGATGTTCCCACAGATACCGCAGCCTTACAGGTTTTAGCGGAAATTGCAGCACCGGATCAAAACCAAGTCAATTTAATAGTTTTAGAATTAGGCAATGGCAGTTCTAGCGAATCTCAACAGCTAGGGTTACAATTTTGCAGACAACTTAAAGCTTTATATCCTCATATACCCATTTTGTTGTTAAGTGCTATTTCTACAACAGAAATGTTATTAGCAGCAAAAAATACAGGTGTAAATGGCTATTGTCCTAAAGGTATATCTATTTCTGAATTAGTACCCATCATGCAAGAAATAGCATCAGGTGGTTACTATTGGTTAGGAACAACAGGAATAAATTTCCCTTTATCTAATTTACCTTTTGCCAGACTCAGAAATAATATCAGGTTAACAGGAATTAATCATATTAATAATAATCTATCCGCAGTTACAGCACAATTAAAAATTCCTGGATTACCATTATTAGATAAAGCTATTTTGGCAGGACAAAGAAGAGAACTTTTAGCAGCGCGTTGGTTAGTAAATAACTTATTGTCTGCACCAGAAGAAAGACAAGAAATACAAAAATCTCAACCATTACCGCTACCCATTTCTTACTCAAATAGCGCCATTAGTAAAGCAGAATCACAACAAATGCAAACTGTTGTACCGCCTTTACTGAGTCCAAAAGCACTACAATCTATAATATTTACATCTTGTACTAATAAACTCCAGTTTTCTTTACAAAATCTGACAGACATACCTTTAGAAATTGATATTCTGCGTGAAGACAAAAAAAGAGAACTGCTTTATATCATCTTACAAAAAGTATCTCAAAAATTAGATGAGCTACGTAGTTCAAAAGTTGAAATTCCACAAATACCTGAGTTAAAAAATCAGATTCTCACTAATTTATGGGAATCAGCAATTACCGAATTTTACGGTAAATCTTCCCGGATAAATGTCGGAGATGTCAATATAGAAATAGTCACTTTTTTATTGAAAAATGCAGCAGGTGTAGAAACTGAAATCCTCAATAAAATTCCTTTAGTAGAAGACTTGTTTTCTTATCTACTTTGGCAAACAGATTTATATATTGACAACACATCTTATGCAGCAGGAAGTGAACCTGCAAATTCTCAAGCATCAATGATTTTAGAGAATTTAGTAATTCAAGTTGCCAATGGTGTATTACAACCATTATTAAATTTTTTAGCAGATGTGGAAACCATCAAACAAAATTTTTATGATCGTCATTTAATTTCCACAAGAGAAATTGAAAGATTTAGAAATAATTTATCTTGGAAATACAGATTGAATAATTATGTGAATGAACCCCAGGCAATTTTTGAAAGTCGCTATGAACTATTTGTATTTGCACCTCGTGGAATTGCCAAAATATCAATTTATTCTCCTCGTAACCAAGAATTAGCAAAGCTTGCCGATATCCCTTTAGCGGTGACATTACTGTTAGAATTGCGGGATGCGATCGCACCACGTTTACAATCTTTATTATCTTTTTTAGGTAATGGAATTGTATTTGTATTAACACAAATAATTGGTAGAGGTTTAGGTTTAGTTGCCCGTGGTATTCTTCAAGGTATTGGTAGTGTTTCCTTCACAGAAAAAACTTTAAAACGTAATAGCGACAAGCAAAACAATAACAAAGGTAGAAGTCAGGAGGGAAGAGGTTTTTAGGCATTTTACATTTTGTTGCATAACTTGTTTTTTCGTGCCGACTTACTTAGAGTTTGCTGAAATATTGCCAAGAGCTAGAGAAATCAAGAGATTTTCCTCCTGACTGCTGTAGGGGCGAAGCATTCTGCCGATAAATTATCAATTTTTATCACAGGTTATTTTCCTATAAGGGCGAAGCATTCGGGCGATAAATTATCAATTTTTATCACAGTTATTTTCCTGTAAGGGCGAAGCATTCGGGCGATAAATTATCAATTTTTATCACAGTTATTTTCCGAATGCTTCGCCCCTACTTCGCCCCTACGACTCCTAACTATTAAAAATCCGCGCTTTGTGGTGTACGGGGGAAAGGAATCACATCCCGAATATTCCCCATACCCGTCATAAACTGCACCAGTCTTTCAAACCCCAAACCAAAACCAGCATGAGGTACAGTACCATAACGACGCAAATCTAAATACCACCACAAATCTTCAGTTTTCATTCCCTGGGCTAAAACCCGTTTTTCTAACACATCTAATCTTTCTTCCCGTTGCGAACCTCCAATAATTTCACCTATTTTCGGTGCAAGAATATCCATTGCTCTCACGGTTTTTTCATCATCATTCAACCGCATATAAAAGGCTTTAATTTGCGCTGGATAATCTGTAACAATTACAGGTTTTTTAAACAATTGTTCCGCTAAATAACGTTCATGTTCTGATTGTAAATCTGCACCCCAACTTACAGGATATTCAAATTTTACATCCGCTTTTTCTAAAAGTTTGACTGCATCGGTATAAGTCAATCTTTCAAATTGATTGTTAATAATATTGTTAGCAGTGTCTAAAACAGTATTATCAATTCTTTGATTGAAAAATTCCATGTCTGCTTCACAGGTTTCCATCACATATTTAAAAATATGTTTTAAGAAATCTTCTGCTAAATTCATATCTCCTTCTAAGTCACAAAACGCCATTTCTGGTTCAACCATCCAAAATTCGGCTAAGTGACGAGAAGTGTTAGAATTTTCCGCGCGGAATGTGGGACCAAAGGTATAGACGTTAGAAAACGCCATTGCCATTATTTCCGCTTCTAACTGTCCACTTACTGTTAAATAAGTCGGTTTTCCAAAGAAGTCTTGACTATAATCAACTTCTTTATTTTCTGTGCGGGGAATATCTTTTAAATTCAAACTTGTCACACTGAATAATTCTCCTGCACCTTCGCAATCACTGGCGGTTAAAATGGGAGTATGTACCCACATAAAACCCCGTTCTTGGAAAAATTGATGTATGGCAGTTGCACAAGCATTTCTTACCCGAAATACTGATCCAAAGGAGTTAGTTCTACCTCTTAAATGGGCAATGGTTCTTAAAAACTCAAAGGAATGACGTTTCTTTTGCAGAGGATAAGTTTCGGGATCAGCATCTCCGTAAACTTTTACTGCATCTGCTTTTAGTTCTATTCTCTGTCCTTTACCTTGAGATGCAACTAATATTCCTGCAACTTCGACGGAAGCACCTGTATTTATCTGTTTTAATATGGCTTCGTAGTTTGGTAATTCTTGATTAATAACTATTTGTAAGTTGGCTAAACTTGAACCATCGTTAACTTCTAAAAAGGCAAATCCTTTTAATTCGCGTTTGGTTCTTACCCAACCTTGTACTGTTAAGGTTTCTTCTGGTTGACCACTTCTTAATATTTCAGCAATTCGATGTTTAATCATTTTTTACAGTTTGGATTTTTTTAACTATATATAACATTAATTTTAGTCAGGGAAAAGGGAACAGGGGAGATGGGGAGCATCCCAATTTTGCAAAAACAACCGCCACAACACCAAAAACTCTCCTCTTCCTTCTTACCTTCGTGTCCTTCGCTCCTTCGTGGTTCGTTAATTTCAGGTCTTGAACTCAAGCAAAAAATAAACTTACACATTTGGGATGCTCCCGGGAGATGGGGAGGTATCAAGTCAAAAGTCAAAATTAAGAAACTTTTGCCTATTGCCTATTGCCTATTGCCTTCTTTCCCAATCACCAATTACCCAATCAAAAATTTTAACACCCATCCTATAATAATTCCTAAACCACCAAAACGGACTGCTTGCCAAAAAGGCCGATTTAGGTTTTTCCAGGAAAATAACTGGCTTTCTAGGTTAACTTCTAGGGCTTCTAGCTCTTTTTCCAAGCGTTTTAACTCGGCTGTGATTTCTGGTGTCTGATTTTTATTTTCTTTGAGATTTCTAATTTCTTGTTGCCATTGTGCCTTTTGTTGTTGATCCCGTTGCACTTGGGCATATCTTTCTTTTAACAGTCGCAGTCCGGTTTCTAGTTCCTGTAGTTCCTGTTCAAAGTCCGTTTGCTGGTTTTCCTCTGGTTTGGTCATTGGTGATGGGTCATTGGTGATGGGTCATTGGCTATGATAATTACATCATAACTTTTACTCTTAACTCAGCACTTAGTCTTATGTATCAAACCAGTCAATTAAATGATGTTACTACTCTGGAACTTGCCCAAACTTTGATGGAAAAATTGACTATTTCTCCTGATGACTGGCATCGTCTCAAGTCTAACCGCAATGCCCGCGCTAGTGAGCTTGTAGCGGCTGCTATGGTTTTTTTGGTCAAAAATGAGCCTCAAGAGGCACAAGCTAGGTTAGAACAGGCTATAGGCTGGTTAGATAAGTCTATTTCTGCCCCTCCTTGTCCTACTCACGGTAAACATTGAGGGATTGGTGATTGGTGATTGGTGATTGGTGATTGGGAATAATATTACCCATTACCCATTACCCATTACCCATTTTCTATCTTCTTAAAGATAACAAACGCCGAGTTTCTATTTGCTTGCAAAGTCTTAATTCTGTTCCTTTGCGGTTCCATTGTACTTGATCAAATATTTGATGCAGAAGAGACATCCCTCGACCGTTTTCTGATTCATCTGGTGGTAAAAAGTCGGTGGGATCATTATGAGCATTACAACAAGGAGTAAAACCATTACCTTGATCGGAGATAATCCACCAATATTGATTATCTATCAAGGAAAAACGAACTACTACTAGTTTACTGGGATCAAGATTATTGCCATGTTTAGCTGCGTTTACTAGGGCTTCTTGCAGTCCTAGCCGCAGTTCGGCTTGTAATTTTGTGGGAATATCTGCCAATAGTAAATCTAATATTGGGCATAGATAAAGAGTGGAGGCAAAACTAATAGTACCCCAAGAGCGACCAAGTGGACGAAGAGAAATGGTAATCACAAGAGAAACCCCGTAGCTTTTAGTTAGCTAGACATCAGTTTGCTGTTATCGGCACCCTGATAAAGATTAAGGTGGTCATGCTGCCTTCAAACTTGCGTCTGTAAAACTAAATTTATGAAATTGCTAGGGAGCATTGACTCTAAATATAAGTGAAAATTGCTTAATTAAAATTTGGCTGTAATTGTTTTGCTAATACAATTAACAACTTCTATGTTTCTATTTATTACTTTGGGAAAGTATATAAATATTCAACTTTCTTTGTAGCCGCTTAATAATTCGCACAATTTATTTCACTTTTTCAAATCAGAGTCATGCAACTTTAATGGTTAAAAAAGAAATCTCTATTTTTAGGTTAATTTTATTTTAGCATTATTAGTATGCACTGGACTACAAATTTTCCATTTAAGTTTTTGTAAACAATTGGTTAACATATAAGCTAAAGTAGTTGCTTTTAGCATGGATATCGCTGGAGAAAGGCTGCTGTTTCTACGTGAGCGGTTTGGGGAAAAAAGTCGGCTGGCTGTACTCTTGTAAGATGGTATTGTCCATGTTCACACAGTAATTTTAGGTCACGAGCCAAGGTGGCTACTTTACAGCTGACGTAAATAATGCGCGAAGGTTTCAGGTTCAGTAAAGATTTGATGACATTAGCTTCACATCCTTTACGTGGCGGATCAAGTAAGACAATATCTGGTATAATTCCCAAATTTGGTAGAGTTTTCTCCACTGCTCCTACTTGAAAGGTTACATTATTAATTTCGTTTTGTTGGGCATTGAAAATTGCCTGTTCTACGGCTGCTGATTGCACTTCCAAGCCAATAACTTGGCGTGCTTGTTTTGCTAGGGGTAAAGTCAAAGTACCAATACCACAATAGGCATCTACTAAAACTTCCTGACCTTGTAAATTTAATTCTGACTGAATGACTTGTAACAGTGCTTCAGCCGTTTCTGTATGAACTTGAAAAAATGTATCCGGGCGGATTTCAAATTCTAAACCAGCGAATTTTTCTCGCAGGTAAGGAATCCCAGCAATACAAGTTGTATCTTTTCCAAATATAGCATTTGTGCGATCGCTATTGCGATTCAAACAAACTCCTACTAACTGGGGATAACGCTGTAACCATTCCTGGGCTTGGGTTTCAATGTCTGGTAAATTTCTATCTTTGACTACTAAAGTTAGTAGCATTTCCCCTGTACGGCGACCTATACGTAAACTTAAATGGCGAATTTGCCCTTGGTGGCGTTTTTCGTCATAGATTGACCAATCCCGCTTTTTAATATCCTGTTTTACTTCTGCTAATAAAGGATTTAAACGAGCGTCTTGAACTGGACATTGATTTAAGTTAATGAGTTGATGACTACCTTTTTGGTAATAACCAGCTTGAACTTGTCCGGTAGCTGAGATCCGGACGGGATAGGTGGCTTTGTTGCGATAACCTAAAGATGATGATGTGGATAAGACGGAAGCTACCGGTGGGTTAACAAAACCGCCTATTCTTTCTAAAACTTGAATTACTTGATTATGTTTTGATGTAAGCTGATAATCATAATTTATATGCTGCCACTGACAACCACCACATTTATCAGCAACAATGCAACTAGGTCGGATACGTTGAAGAGATGGTTGAAGGATTTGTTTGAGGGTAGCATGAGCATATTTGGGTTTGACGTGTGTAAGTCTGACTAAAGTGCGATCGCCCACTACTGTATCAGGAACAAATACCACACGCTGCTCAAAGCGTCCTACGCCATCACCAGTGTCGCTTAAATCAGTAATTTCTAGTTCTATTACTTCACCCTGTTGCCAAACTGTATTAGTCATTAGTCATTAGTTATTAGTTATTAGTGGGTGGGAATAGGGAATAGGGAATAGGGAATAGGGAATAGGAAAAATATTATTAACAAATATTAATTTTTACCAATCACCAATTACCAATTACCTCTTCCCCAGTCACCAATCCCCAGTCACCAATCACCAATATACCCTTCACTTCTGTACCGCGAACTGGTTAAACTAACAAATAATATAATTTCCGTGATTACATAATCATGACTGTAATTAGCCAAGTTATTCTCCAAGCTGACGACGAACTGCGTTACCCTAGCAGTGGCGAACTCAAAAGTATCAAAGAATTTTTGCAAACAGGCGCACAGCGGACTAGAATCGCTGCAACCCTGTCAGAAAACGAAAAAAAGATAGTTCAGGAAGCAACCAAAAAACTTTGGCAAAAGCGCCCTGACTTTATCGCTCCCGGTGGCAATGCTTACGGAGATAAGCAACGCGCTTTATGTATCCGTGACTTCGGCTGGTATCTGCGCTTGATTACCTATGGTGTGCTTGCTGGTGACAAAGAACCAATTGAAAAAATTGGGTTGATTGGTGTACGGGAAATGTACAATTCTCTGGGTGTTCCTGTACCGGGAATGGTAGAAGCTATCAACTGCCTTAAACAAGCATCCTTGGGCTTACTGAGTGGTGAAGATGCAGCAGCCGCAGAGCCTTACTTTGATTACATCATTCAAGCGATGTCCTAATTACAAGGTTTCTCTGCAACATTAGCGATCGCCATCACGGCTGGTGCTTTGCGTAAAGCTACTGGTGATCTTGCTCATTTGATCACTCTTTCCCCACACTTGATAGTTGCTATGGCAAAATTATGGCAACATATTTGTCAAGTTATTATAAAGTTGTGGGGATATTTTATGTGCATCTACTGACGCTCACCAAAAACAAAAAACCGACAGGAGGCTGTCGGTCATTAGTTGTGTTCCCTATTAATGACTCGGCTAGAGTTCAGTTATGAGTTATTATCCCAAGATGTTCATTCTTAGAGGAGGATCTTCATCATGGATAATGGTGATTGTAATCATATTCATCGGTGATTTTAATCACTGAAGAATTGAAGAAAAAATGTATACCTTTGAGCAATTGATTGAAAGAGAAAAATACATCATTTTGATGGTAGCAGAAACAGTCAATTGCATATATTAGTCAAATCTTTGTAAACACTAACACATTTTGGTAAAATGTATCTGAATCTTATTAAAGTAGTAGCAGCAACAATCTTATTAAATGGAATTACTGCTTGTACTACACCTACTCAAAACCAAATTTCTGCGGACAATAGCCGCATTACCGAAAATAAACCCATTGTAGATAGTAATAAATCTGCACAAAATAGACCAAATAATAAAACAGCTACTATTTCTGTGGAAGGGGAAAAAACCAACATTTCCTTAAAACTTTACCAGGAGAAAAATATATTTAGCACCTACTTTCCTCAAGAGGATTTTTTAGTTCAAAATAAAGATATCAATAAAGTAAGAGAAGTGAAATTTACTGCTAATTTTGGAGGTGTAAAAAATGAAAATGCTTATGTTAAATTTGTCTTTCCTGATGATTTAAAAGCTTTAGAAGAAGTCAAAAATTTTATTAATAGTAAAGATGGGATAATTGCATCTAATAAATGGCAAATTGTCAATCGTAGCAGCACTGTAACCTATCCTTGGGCAAAAGCAAAGATTACTTTTAGTCAAGGTCAAGAGATTTTTGGTAATATTTATATTGGAGAAGAAAAGGGTAAAGTATTTTATGCAATTACCCATTATCCAGCAGAATATGGAGATGGTTTTGAACCAAGAGCAGATTTGATTTTAAGTAATTTGGAAATAGGTGGATAATGTCAAATCTTTTAACTGTCACCTTTTTATTTCTGTCGTAGTTGAAAAAATAGGAATTTTTCGCAGGGTGAAAACAGATACTATCTTCTATCAACTCTTTCAAACATTACCAAATATTCTTTTTGAATTGATTGGTAAACCAGCTACAGAAGCAGAAAATTATCAATTTACATCTGTAGAAATAAAAGAGTTAGCATTTCGGTTTGATGGGTTATTCATACCAAATTCAGAGATACCTGAACAACCGATTTATTTTGTTGAGGTGCAATTTCAACCAAAAACAGATTTTTACTGGAAATTATTTGCAGAAATCTTTATTTACCTCAATCAATATCAACCAAAAAATGATTTTCATGCAGTAGCGATTTTTGCTAAACGTAGCTTAGATCCTGGTGTACCTATCCAGTATCGAGGTTTGCTAATGAGTCAGCAAGTAACAATCATTTATTTGGATGAATTAGAAGTTACTAATGATAATTCCGTTGGGTTGGGGATGGTAAAATTAGTAGTAGAGAAAGAAGAAACTGCAATTGATCACAGTCAACAGTTAATGGACAAATCCCGACAACAATTTACAGATGCAGCCCAAAGGCAAAAAGTCTTACAATTGTTAGAGACGATCTTAGTTTATAAATTCAATAATTTAACCCGTCAGGAGATAGAAGCAATGTTTACTTTTGAAGATTTAAAGCAAACAAGGTATTTCCGAGAAGTTGCGGAAGAAGAAAGAACAAAAGGTAGGCTAGAAGGTAGGCTAGAAGGTAGGTTGGAATCAGTACCGCTATTAATAGAGTTAGGTTTGACGGTGGAAGAAATAGCAACAAGGTTAGATGTGGATATTGAAGCGGTAAGGAAGGTTGCGGAAAAATCTGGGGATCAAAATCCTGTGGAGTAAGGTTAAGAGGAAATGGAAAGTGATTAGTTTAACTGATCACTTTTTTCAAAATTCTATCTCATCATGGGAAATAAAGCCATTTTTGACATCTAAATCACCATGATTATTATGCTTTTACTCTGCGATATGCAGTGTTTTTACCCTTAGTATTTTCTACACGAGATATTAAATTTCTTTCAGTTAATCCTTTATTAGAAACAGTTTGATTTTCAAAAGATTCTATACCTTTATTATACAAAATTGTTATAATACCTTCCTCCGATTGACGTTTATTTTCTGCATTTCTTCTAAGAAAAACATCTTTGTCGGAAGCTCGTATTATATCCCAATCAAATTCAATCTCATGAATAACATATATTATTTGAAATTATCTATTTATTGAAAATATTTATAGTTTTTTATGTTAAAATCATATACTGTCTTAATACTAGTATTCCCAGTCAGAAAACAGGAAACTAGATCAACCCACCCAAAAATTAACCAACATGAAAACATCTACCGATATACAACGCACCTTAGAAATGGCTTGTGTTTTTTTAACAGATCAATTTTTTTCTAACCCTATTTATCTTTAGTCCCCTAGATATTTTCTTGATGTTTCTTAATATCTGCTAGTATTTCATCCATTGTCACCTGATCTAACCATTGATGACGTTCTTCTGTATAGTCTCCACTACCATTATCAAATTGACGAATAAATCTGATAGCGTCCACATATCCTAAAGCATCTACAAGAGCTTGAAATCCTTTTCTGTATAATTCAATTGGGGTCATTTTCTCCTCCTTGTACAATATTATTAGTAGCTTCTGCTAACCAGATCATTGGATTAGCAACTATTATAGTTATATTATCCTTATAGCTTAATGATTTTGACAATAGACGGCTATCAGTGGTTAGAAAAATATCGGCGTTATTTTCAGCACAAGCCAGATGAAAAGCATCAAATTTTTTAATATTAAAAGTTGTTAATTCTATTGCACGTCTAGTAATTTCTTCTGTAACCAAAATCTTATCATGAGCCATTCTTAATACTTTTTGTACTTGCTCTCTCCTGTTTATATCTGGAGTCCTAGCAATTTCTAATTCTAAAGCTGTACTGCTGACTAATTGCCATGTTCCAGATAGACAATTATTGATAATTTCTAAAATTGCTTCTGTTTCTAACCTAATTCGCCATTGGGTTTGGTCATCAAAAGGACGATTAAGGCAACAAACGTCCAAATATATTCTATATTGTTTATTCATAGTTTTAAAACAATGTAGAAGAAGATTATACTCCACTTGATGCGTAACCAGATAAAATAGTCATCTGTCCTCTTGGTGCATAACAAACCATGACCACCGAAAGTCCCTTTTCTCCCCAGGAAATCGCCTCAGAAGGCATTAAACCACAAGAATATACCGAAATTGTCCGCCGCTTAGGCCGTCACCCTAACAAAGCCGAACTAGGTATGTTTGGGGTAATGTGGTCAGAACATTGTTGTTATAAAAATTCCCGTCCCCTCCTCAAACAGTTTCCCACCACAGGACCCCGCATTCTTGTCGGACCCGGTGAAAATGCCGGTGTGGTAGACTTAGGCGATGGACTGCAACTAGCTTTTAAAATAGAATCCCATAACCATCCTTCCGCAGTTGAACCCTTCCAAGGTGCTGCTACAGGTGTGGGAGGTATATTAAGAGATATTTTTACAATGGGGGCGCGTCCAATTGCGTTATTAAATTCTCTGCGTTTTGGTAGTTTGGATGATCCCAAAACCCAAAGATTATTTAATGGCGTTGTAGCGGGTATTTCCCATTATGGTAACTGTGTAGGTGTTCCCACGGTAGGCGGTGAGGTTTATTTTGATCCAGCTTATTCAGGAAATCCCTTGGTTAACGTCATGGCACTGGGATTAATGGAAACACCAGAAATAGTAAAATCCGGTGCTTCAGGAATTGGCAACCCTGTATTATATGTTGGTTCAACCACCGGTAGGGATGGTATGGGTGGTGCGAGTTTTGCCAGTGCAGAATTAACCGATGAGTCAATGGATAACCGTCCTGCGGTGCAAGTGGGCGATCCATTTTTAGAGAAGTCTTTAATTGAAGCTTGTTTAGAGGCATTTAAAACCGGGGCAGTGGTAGCGGCTCAAGATATGGGTGCTGCGGGTATCACTTGTTCTACTTCGGAAATGGCAGCCAAAGGCAGTGTCGGTATTGAATTTAACCTTGACAAAGTTCCAGCGCGTGAGTATGGAATGATACCTTATGAATATCTGCTTTCTGAATCTCAGGAAAGAATGCTGTTTGTGTCCGAAAAAGGCCGAGAACAGGAGTTAATTGATATTTTCCACCGTTGGGGACTTCAAGCAGTGGTCGCAGGTACGGTAATTGCTGAACCCATTGTCAGAATTTTGTTTAAGGGTGAAGTTGCTGCGGAAATTCCTGCGGATGCTTTGGCTGAAAATACGCCTTTGTATGAAAGAGAACTGTTAACAGAACCACCAGAATATGCAAAAACAGCCTGGGATTGGAGTGTTGATAGTTTGCCTAGTTGTGATGCTAGGGGAATTACAGTTAATGGTAAGTTACAAAGTTGGCAGGATGTTTTATTAACTTTGCTGGGTACACCTACCATTGCTTCTAAGAGTTGGGTATATCGCCAATATGATCATCAGGTGCAAAATAATACTGTGTTGTTGCCTGGTGGGGCAGATGCGGCTGTAGTGCGCTTACGTCCTTTAAATTCTTTCCCAGTCACCAGTCACCGAAGCGGAGTTGCTGCTACGGTTGATTGTAACTCTCGCTATGTTTATTTAGATCCTTATGAGGGTGCTAAGTCTGTTGTAGCTGAAGCTGCAAGGAATCTTAGTTGTGTGGGTGCTGAACCTTTAGCGGTGACAGATAATCTTAATTTTGGTAGTCCTGAAAAACCTATCGGTTATTGGCAGTTAGCATCAGCTTGTAAAGGATTAAGTGAAGGGTGTCAGGAGTTGGGAACGCCTGTTACGGGTGGAAATGTTTCTTTGTATAATGAAACTTTTGACGCTCAGGGAAATCCCCAGCCTATTTATCCTACTCCTGTGGTGGGAATGGTTGGTTTAATTGAGGATTTGGATAAAATTTGTGGACAGGGCTGGAAAAATGTAGGTGATGTAATTTATCTTTTAGGTTTACCTGTGCAATCCAAAATCCAAAATCCAAAATCTAAAATCGAATTGGGAGCTTCTGAATATTTAGCAGCGATTCATAATACGATTGCAGGTAAACCGCCAAGGGTTAATTTTGATTTAGAACGAAAAGTACAAAGCGTGTGTCGTTATGGTATTCATTCTGGGTGGGTGTGTTCAGCACATGATACTGCTGAAGGCGGTCTAACTGTAGCTTTGGCGGAATGTTGTTTAAGTGGAAAGTTGGGAGCAGAATTAAATTTAGGTATTTCTGCAAACTCTGCTTTTCGCTTTGATGAAGTGTTGTTTGGTGAAGGTGGTGCGAGAATTTTAGTTTCTGTGAGTGTGGAAAATCAAGAAATTTGGGAATCCTATTTACAGGAACATTTAGGAGAAAATTGGCAAAAATTAGGTATTGTTGCTAATTTGGCAACAGGGTTAACAGTGACTACTGCTGATCACCAAGAAGTGATGAAAGTCAGCATTAGCGATATGAGCAACGTTTACGATCAGGCGATCGCCCAACGTCTCGCTCTCTATGCCAATACATAAACCGCATCAATGTCAAGGATCAGGCATGAAAATTTACAATTCATCCCCCATCCTTGACCAATTTACGGTACTGTTTTAATGGATGGTTAAAGATTTATTAAGAGGCAGGAGGCAGGAGTCAGGAGTCAGGAGGAAGAAGGTAAATATTTCTCCCCAGTCACCAGTCACCAGTCACCAGTCACCAGTACCCAGTACCCAGTTACCAGGAGCAAAAACCAGCATGATTCCCCAGCATTCTATCACTTCTGATCCATCTATAAATATTAGTGAAATTAGTGAAAACGCTTGTGATAAACCAGAAGAGGCGTGTGGTGTTTTTGGTATCTATGCACCAGAACAAGATGTAGCAAAAATGGCATACTTTGGATTATATGCCCTGCAACATCGGGGTCAAGAATCTGCTGGTATTGCTACCTTTAATGGACATTATGTACACCAGCATAAAGATATGGGGCTGGTTTCTCAAGTATTTAATGAAACTATTTTAGAAGAATTAGTCGGTAATATTGCAGTTGGTCATAACCGTTATTCTACTACTGGTTCTAGTCGCAAAGTTAACGCTCAACCCGCAGTTATCTCAACTCGTTTAGGTCATTTGGCTTTAGCACATAATGGTAATTTAGTCAATACCATACAATTGCGGGAAGAATTACTTCAGAGTAATGTTCATTTGCTAACAACCACCGATTCAGAAATGATTGCTTATGCGATCGCAGAAGAAGTCAATGCTGGTGCAGACTGGTTAGAAGGTGCGATTCGTGCGCTTCACCGTTGTCAAGGTGCATTTAGTCTGGTAGTTGGTACACCCGATGGTATCATGGCAGCAAGAGATCCTAACGGCATTCGTCCCCTGGTAATTGGTACATTAGACAGTGATCCAGTACGTTACGTTCTCGCTTCTGAAACCTGCGGTTTAGATATTATCGGTGCTGAATATCTGCGCGATGTCGAACCAGGAGAGTTAGTTTGGATCACAGAACAGGGTTTAACATCATATAAGTGGAATCAGCAACCCCAGCGCAAACTGTGTATCTTTGAAATGATCTACTTTGCTCGTCCTGATAGTGTCATGCACAATGAGACATTATATAGCTATCGGATGCGATTGGGACGGAGACTAGCGGAAGAATCACCAATAGAAGCAGATATAGTATTTGGTGTACCTGATTCTGGTATACCTGCGGCCATTGGTTTTTCCCAAGCATCAGGGGTAGCTTATGGTGAAGGTTTGATTAAAAATCGCTACGTCGGTAGAACATTTATTCAACCTACCCAAAGTATGCGGGAAACGGGGATTAAGATGAAATTGAACCCCCTGAAAGATGTATTGTATGGTAAGCGGGTGGTAATAATTGATGATTCCATTGTCCGGGGAACTACTAGCCGCAAACTCGTTAAAGCATTGCGTGAAGCAGGTGCATCAGAAGTACACATGAGAATATCTTCCCCACCTGTCACCCATCCTTGCTTTTATGGGATTGATACCGATACCCAAGATCAACTAATTGCCGCTAAAATGTCAGTAGCAGACATAGCCAAAAAATTAGAAGTTGATACCCTTGCTTATTTAAGTTGGGAAGGAATGTTAGAAGCAACCAGGGAAGATACAAATAGTTTTTGTTCTGCTTGTTTTACAGGTGATTATCCTGTAGCTATTCCTGAACAAGTGAAGCGTTCTAAATTGATGTTGGAAAAAGCTACAGTCTAGATAATTGTATCATCTTGTGGGGTGGGCATCTTGCCCGCTTCAATATTTTATTTTGTCAGAATCTTTCATCCTGTACATCCTTAAATCCTGGATATCCTGATTCAGAAAAACATCCTTAACTTAAAATCACTCTTTTGCAGCTAACAAAGCTTCTTGATAAAGTCGTGAACTAATATGTTTACCTTCCCTAATTAAATCATCTAAAATATCCTTGATTGCAGGAATCAAACCTTGTTGCTTTGCTACTAATAAAATACCAATTGTACCAGAAATGTTGAATGTCGTTACAAAAGTTTACATATTCAGTTATAGTAGTCCTATTAAGGGTGAAAATGTCAACATCTCATGATATCTTCCATCCAATGAACATAACTAATTTGTTGACACATACAA
>NZ_JACJUZ010000038.1:0-49609 GCF_014299995.1 Sphaerospermopsis sp. LEGE 00249
ACTGCGGTTTTGAGATAGATAGGGATCTAAACGCTGCAATTAATTTATCGCGTCTGGCTAAGGCGTGAAAGTCTACTGAGGGATAACTGCTCCCATGCTCCCGTTGAAGTAGAAAGTAAAGTCTAGTTTTGTCTAGGTTTTATATAGCAGAAAGTTAGGCTTTATGTTAAGTTGTATCGAGTAATTCTTAGTGACATTTGTTCAGTACAGGCAATTCTCGAGAATTATTTGAACAAGCTTCTCGTTTAACTGTACCTATGCGGATTGCTTCGTATAGGTTTGTAAGAGCTTTTAAATCATCGGATTGATAGCACCTAGTTGCCAATACCTGAAGGAGTAAACCCTCTGATTCAACACTAAGATATCCGGTTTGAAAGGCAGATGCAATGAGTGTGCGAATCATGATCAATAGGGCAAATGAACGATTTATCATTTCTATTGTCAAACACTTGCTTGCTAAATACATTGATATAAAACAGTAAATATTCGTGATTCTCATTACAGAAAAGTTGTGACCTCCATCACGATTAAAAAACAGAAATCCTCTATAATTAAAGGCTTTTATCTACGTACTGATAAACTAAAAGTAGCCAAAAGTACAACTAGTTCAAATGTGATCAACAATGATGTTAAGTATGTAATTATACTATAAAGATTGTATGAAGAAAGGAATATTTAGTATCAAAGATTACAATTTAAAAAATCTTTGCTCACGGTAAAAATTGGCGGAAATCTTCATCCTGTTGACTTAACTGCACCCAATTTAAATTTAGTGATTGGAATTTTTGTACCAAGCGATCGCACGCTGGGCGTTCAGTGGCATAGTGTCCAGCATCAATTAAAATTAATCCTTGATCTCTACTTTCTTGAAATTGATGAAATTTACAATCGGCGGTGAGATAGGCTTGGGCGTTGGTTTTCACCACTGCGGAAATAAAACCTGCGCCCGATCCGCCCAAAACCGCAACTCGTGAAATTTGCTGTTGTAAATTCGCTGCGGGGGAAAAAATCAATTTTGGGGGATGAAGTTGAGTTTGAATTGTCGAGAGTAATTCTTGCAATGTTAAAGCTGGTTCTAACATTCCTACCCGTCCATATCCTAAACCAGATTGGGTGGGAACTATGGGAGATACCGCTTGCAGTTGTAATATTTGTGCCAATACATCCGCAGTGCCATCATTTACCTGGTCGAAATTTGTATGGGCGCTGTAGATACCGATATTGTGAGTAAAAGCTAACCTTACCATTTCTGCTAGTGCTTCCCCACTGCGGAGAGATTTAGGGGGATTAAAAATCAGGGGATGATGGGCAAAAATCAGATTAGCGTTGAGAGCGATCGCTTCTGCCATCACTGCTAAAGTCGGAGTTAAACACACTAATACCCGTGCTTCTTCCTCTAACACACCAGGTTCAATCTGCCAACCACAATTATCCCAGTTTTCGCACCAAGCGGGATTTGCCCATTCTTCAAACCAGGTGATTAAATCAGTAATTTTCATTAGATATTTTCACTTATTATTTTAAGTAATTTTACATAAGCAAGATAATTAAACCATTGTAGCCTAAATTTAGCTATGGTGAAACCACATCCAACACAGGTAGGAGGCAAGAGTAGGAAAAATTGGGAGCATCCCACACAGCCACACCAAAAACTCTCGCTCAACTTTCTTACCTTTGTGTCCTTTGCGTCCTTTGCGGTTCAATCATATCAGGACTTTGGTGCATATTATTTCCATAGATAAAAATAAATTTACACATTTGGGATGCTCCCGAAAAATTGAAGTAGGAAAAATTTATGACATACTTTTGATTAAAGCTTGTTTAAACTCTTCCGCACTCTGAAAAGTAATTTGCGGCTTTTCCACCAAAGCCAAATCTATCACTTCAGCTAATTTTGGAGGAATGTTGTTATTACGCTTACGAATAGGTACAGGATCATTTTGCAAGACTGCTAACCAAGGATCACCTGTAAAATCGCGGGGAAAATATCCTGTGATCATATTATATAAACAAGCTGCTGTTGCCCAAATATCAACTTCTGGCAATGAGTTTTGAAAATCTAGCACTTGCTGACGTGGGATAAAAGCAGGTGTACCCATTTGATTTTCTGTTAAAGTTTGACCACTTAAACCGGCTAAGTCAAAGGCTTTTTCTAAACCATAATCACCTATTTTTGCAACTATTTTATCATTAATGTATGTAATCAAAATATTATATGGGTTTAAATCTCGGTGAACCAATCCTTTGCCTTTTCCTAGTGTACCATCAGGTAATTTCACATTGGGAACTTCTACTTGATGGGCATAGCTCAAACCGTCGAGAACTTGGATAATTATCTCTACAGCAATATCTGTAGGTAAACGCCATCCAGACCTTTGCATTAAATCCCAAACATTACCTCCTTCACAATATTCCATGATAAAAAAGAAAGTTTCTTCAGCAAATCCATAATCTAACATCTTCACTACATGGGGATGTTCTAAACATTTAGTATTTTCTGCTTCCTTGAGAAACTTATTTATACCTTCTTCCTGAGCAACAACGGACGGAGACATTAACTTTATAGCCACAAATTTTCTTAATTTGTTGTTTTCTGCTAAGAATACTTCACCTAAACCACCTTTCCCTAGAGACTTAACTAATTTATAACAGGAGATGCTTTGCAGATTTTCTTGACCTTGTGCAGCTAAATCTAGCAAGCGTTGTATAATATTTAAATAATTTTTGGGTTCTACTTTTTCTACAACTGGATTGGCAGTTTTAATTGGTTGTAATTTTTCTAATTCTATAGCTATTTTAAATAAAATATCCCCCACTTTAATTTCATCACCATCTTGTAAATCATATTGTGGAAAATTTAACTTTAAACCTTCTTGTGCTGTTTGATGGCGTTTCCTTTGACCGATTTTTTTACCATTAACAAAAGTGCCATTTAAACTGCCTAAGTCGCGCACCCGAATATCTGGAGGGTTAATATCTAATAAGCAGTGATAGCGGGAAATAGTCATATCAATTTCATTGGCTAATTGTAGGTTACAATCATGGTTTCTGCCAATGATACAAGTGCTACGAGAATCAAAACTATATTGCTTGCCAGAGAGTGTACCTTGAGTAATGGTGAGAGTAATTTTCGATGGCATGGTAAATTTATCAGATAAGTGGACTATTTTGTATATGAATATATTTTGATATTTTTTGAGAGCATTTTGTATTTTCTTAATTTTGGGTAAAATAATTATCAGTTATTATCAGTTATTATCCCCAAATGTGAACTACCAACTCTCTGGTATGATTATGCTGGCGATGTTCCCAAATGTAAATACCTTGCCATGTTCCCAAAACTAGATTACCATTATTAATGGGGATGTTTTCGGAGGTATGAGTTAAAACTGTGCGGATGTGTCCTGGCATATCATCAGCACCTTCGGCATCATGAATATAATAGTTACCTTCTGGTACTAATCTAGCCATAAAATTTGCTAAATCTATTAACACATCAGGATCAGCGTTTTCTTGAATGATTAAACTGGCTGAAGTGTGACGCAAAAATAAGGTGCAAAGTCCAGTTTTCACTCCAGATTCGCTCACTATAGCGGCAACTTTTGATGTAATATTCTGAAAGGATTTGCCAGTTGTGGAAATTCTCAGTAATTTTTGATAGTGTGTCATAATAATTTTGGATTTTGGATTTTAGGTTGGCAGTGTTTCAGGAATTTTAGTTAAATTGACTGAAAATAATCTATCACTGCTTTGGCTATAGTTTCATTACCATTTTTAGTTATGGGTTGTGGTTGTTTTGGCGGTTGGGGTAAGTCATGAAGAAAATCCCAAGTTCCATCAAAAAATTCTGTTGGTGTGATAATTTGATGGTGGTTGTAATTTTTAATTCCTGCTAATAGCAAATCAGCTTCCGCAAAGTCATGACGCGGGATGGTAATAATAGGAAGTCCTAGAAGTGTAGCTTCTGCAAAAGTGCTGTACCCTGGTTTAGAAACTACTCTGCTACAAATTGGCATAAAATCAACAGGACGATATTGGCGATTTTGCACTTTAATTAAGTTAGGTAAATCTGGTGCGGAAGCATCAAAGGCGATAAATTGCCAATCAGAAAATTTTTCAATATTATTATAAGGAATTGCTTGTAAACCTAAACCTCCAAATGTTAGCAAGATGGTTTTTTCTGGTGGTGTAGTTATTCCCCAAATGGTGCGGATTTCATCAATAGGGAAACCGGGAGAACCACCTGTTAAACCCACATCTATGATATTAGGAAAAGCAGACATGGGTGTATGGAAGGGAAGACGAAATAAGCGATCGCTTTTAGTATACCAATCACTGACCCAATCAGCAATTTCTGTAAATTCTCCTCCCCAATCTTGATAAATAAAGTCCCAACTAAAGTTACTAATCATCCAACAGGGAATGTTTGCTGCTTTCCCAAACCCAGCCGCCAGAAAAGGAATATCTGCTAATATGAGATTAACACGATTTTGGCGAAGAAAATTAACTTCCGAAGCAATTAACGAATTTTGATTTTTTTTAATTTCTCTTAACTTGTCTAAGGTTGCTGCTTTATCCATTGTCAAACTATCAGCTTGAACTACACCTAAATCAAAAGCACGTTGACGCAGAATAAAATCACCTTTGATGTAGGATTCAAGCAGCCATCGGGGTGCAGTTGTAGCAATAATTAACAGCACTTCTGGGCATAATTTTTGAATTGTTGCAGCTATTGATGCGGTTCGGGTAGCATGGCCAAAGCCGTGGTTAGTGATGGTTATATATAAAATTGGACGGTTCATAAATGAGGGAATAGGGAATAGGGAATAGGGAATAGATAAAAGAAAACAGTTATTACGTAATCATTGAGTTTTACATCTACAGATGAGAAAATTCTTTAATTGCTGCTATTAATTGATCAATTTCTGATTCTAAGGTGAGGTAATGAACACTTACCCGAATACAATTAGGATTGGCAATTGTGCGAGTTAAGATTTTTTGTGATTCTAAAAACTGCACTAATTTTAAACTCGGCTGATTATTGGTTAGCACAAAAGAAACTAACCCGCTTTGGGGAGGGGAATTTTTTAAACATTTGACATTAGGTAATTCTATCAACTTTTGCCAAAGATACTCACTGTTTCTGCAAATTTGCTGATATCTTTCCTCTGCTGTTCCCCATTGATGATGAATGGCGATCGCTTGTTTTAAAGCAATATATAATGGAGTTGCTAAGGTAGACACTTCATATCTTCGCCCATCTGGTTGCCAATTAATTGGTTGTGCTTGATTATTAGTGATGACTCCATCTAAACCTATAAATGTTGGCTGCATCATTTCCCGTGCTTCGGGTCGTACATACAAACCCCCTACACCCGCAGGACCGCATAACCATTTATGTCCAGTAAAAGCATAGAAATCTACCCCCAATTCTGTTAGATTTAAAGGTAGAACCCCCACTGATTGAGCCGCATCTACCAACAACAGAGAATTATTTTTTCTGCATATTTCTGCAATTTTGTCAATAGGCAAAACTTGACCAGTATTCCACAAAACATGACTTAAAACTACCAGGCGAGTATTAGGGTGTATATTTTCAGCAATAACACTGACAGGATCACCGACGTTTAAAGTCGCCATGAGTGGACAAGTGGAAACTTCTACAGCGAATCTACGACTAATTTCTTGGGCTGTGGCAATCACTCCGGGATGTTCACAGTCAGAAAGTAGCAAGTGATCACCAGCTTGCCAATTAATCCCCCACATTCCGATGTTACAGCCAATGGTGACATTGCCTGTGAGAGTAATTGTGTCAGATGGTACATTTAAGGTAGAGGCGATCGCCTCCCTTACAGATTGCATTTGGGGAGATATCCAGCGATAAGCTTCCGCACCAAAAGGTCCTATTTCCTGAATATGCGCTTGAGTTTGGCTGATAGCATCCATCGCCCCTTGAGGCATTGGTCCTTGTCCGCCATAATTAAAATAAATCTTGTTCCCTAAAGCTGGAAATTTTTGCCGATGGTGATACAACATATCAATATCAATTTTAGATTTTAGATTTGGGATTTGGGATTTGGGATTTGGGATTTGAGATTTTGGATGGGAAATTTAAAATGTTAAATCCGAAAATTGAGCATAAAACCCCCTATTTAACCCCCTATTTATTCATAATATTCTTCTCTCCTAACTCCTAACTCCTGTACGGGCGTTCGCGAAGCGTGCTGGAAGCATCAGCATTCGGAAAATAGCCTTTTCATAAAATTGATAATTTTTCGCCTGAATGCTTCGCCCCTACTTCGCCCCTACTTCGCCTCTACGACTTCTGATTCCCAAAATATCCCAATTGTTGTTAACTTAAATGAATGATCATTAATGCTGAACTCCTACTTCAATATCAACGCTGTAAGCGACGGCCTTTTTTAGATACTCATGGTGACTATAGCCAGCGAGATATTCCCCATGAGTTGTTGGTAAAAGTGCAACAGGATAAAATTGCCCATCAGAAAAGTATAATTCATAACCTGTCATATGACAAACCTGTTTTTCCTCCAGGAAACTGGGAAGCAGGTGCAGCAGCCACTATAGAACTGATGCAGCAAGGTGTGGAGTATATACATAATTCTGTATTATTAGCCACTTATGAAGATGAATATACTTTACTGAGTCGTCCAGATTTACTTGTCAAACAGCCTGGAAAATCCAGTTTTGGAGACTGGGTTTATGTTCCTGTGGATATTCAACTAGGTAAACGTCCCAAACAAGAATATCAGGTTATAGCTGCTTTTCACGCAGAAATTTTGGGAGCATTACAGGAAGTAACACCAGATGAAGCTTGGTTAATCTTGCGGAATAAAGATACAACTTATGTGGTAGACTTGGATAAATGGACACCACAAATGCTGGATATTTTGGCGGAGTATATTCAAGTGGTAGAGTCGCCAGAAGCACCAGAGGTATTTATTGCCCGTCAAAAATGCCATCTTTGTCACTGGTATAATCATTGTTATGCGATCGCCCAATCTCAGCAACATCTGTCACTGTTACCAGGTGTGACACCAATTCGCTACACTCAACTACAAGCATTATCTACTACTACTTTAGAAACACTCGCTAACACGAATCCTAGCACTTTAGAAAATGTCATTGGTTTTGATACTCAAGTAGCATCTAAATTAATAGTACAAGCAAAATCAACATTAGCAAAAACTCCTTTAATTTTACCCTTTGCTTTACCAGCAGAAAAACTCACATTTACCGCCCCCATCGAGTTATATTTTGATATTGAAGCCCAACCAGATTTAAATTTAAATTATCTATTGGGGGTTTTAGTAGTTGATAGAGAAAATAATACAGAAAAGTTTTATTCATTTTTAGCAGAAACACCAACTCAAGAAAACCTAATTTGGCAGCAATTTTTAGATTTAGTTTGCCAATATCCCCAAGCACCAATTTACCATTTTTGTAATTATGAAGTCGAGACAGTAAAAAAACTAGGTAAACTTTATTGTACACCTTATTCCTTAATTGAACCTCTACTGACTCGATTTGTAGATATTTATGAACAATTAACAGAAAGTGTTGCCTTACCAGTAGAAAGTTATGCCCTCAAAGCGATCGCACGTTGGTTAGGATTTGAATGGCGTGATCAAGAAGCTAGTGGTGCTAAGTGTATTTATTGGTATGATCAATGGTTAGAAACAGGCGATCGCCATTTTCTGGAACTGATCCAACGGTACAACGAAGATGACTGTCGTGCTACCCGCAAAGTTAAAGATTGGCTAGTTAATTTTTTCCAAACCGAATATACTAGAAAATTAGCGTAATCCAATTTTGGATTTTAGATTTTAGATTTTGGATTTTGCAAACTACATCCTACTTGTCCAATTGTTAATTGTTAATTTTTCACTTTTAATTGGGGTTTGCTGAATAAACCTAAAACCTTGATATATCAAAGCTTAGAGGCTGATAAACACAGAAATTAGTGCAAGGGTTTTGAAGGGTATACCGGAAAAAGTGTGCATTTTTTGGGATTTCAACAGATGGCAAAGAAATTTTCAAATCTCCTCCTGACTCCTGACTCCTGACTCCTGACTCCTGACTCCTGACTCCTGACTCCTATCCCCTCACGGAAAGACTTTCTCAGCAACCCCTAATTGGCATTATTTCTTCATGCAACTAATGAAAAAACTCAGAAAACCATTATTCATTATTTACTTGACGATTACCATTATCATTAGCAGTATTATCAGTATATTCTTCAGTAATATTGCCTCAGCAACAGTTAAAATAACAGATATAAAATTTATTGGTGCAGCCACCTTACCCACAGGATACTCTTTCCAAAAAACCGAACTAGGAGGATTATCAGGAATTACTTATGATGCTAAAAATGATCTTTATTATGCCATTTCTGACGACAGAGGGCAAAAAGCACCTGCTCGATTTTATACCTTAAAAATTGACCTCAGCACAGGAAAATTAACCAAAGATGGAGTTATTCCCGTAGCTGTCACCACCTTATTAAATGAAAATAATCAAAAATTTCCTCCTAGTGAAACCGATACAGAAGGTATTGCTGTAACTAACAAAGCCACTGTATTCATTGCTTCTGAAGGAGATGTGCAAAAATCCATAAATCCTTTTATTAAAGAATTTTCTCTATCTTCTGGCCAAGCTATTACCAGCTTACCTATACCGGATAAATTTTTACCAGATCCAAAAAGTCAGCAGGGTATACGTAATAACTTAGCTTTTGAAAGCCTCACCATCTCAGAAAATAATCAATTATTATTTACAGCGACTGAAAACGCACTCATTCAGGATGGTGCAGCGGCAAAACCCAGCTTTGGTAGTCCTTGTCGCATTGTGCAATATAACCTAGCCACCAACCAACCGGAAAAAGAATTTCTGTATATCACAGAACCAGTTACACCGCTATTCAATTTTACAGGCAGGTTTGACAGTGGATTACCAGATTTACTTTCTTTAGATAATGAAGGACATTTACTGAGTGTAGAAAGAACTTTTACAGGTTTGGGATTTGCGATTTCTTTGTTTCAGGTTTCCCTAGAAAATAGCGATGATATTCATAATATTAACAGCCTTTCAAACATTGACATCAACAAAATCAAACCTGTAGAGAAAAAACTACTCTTAGATTTACAGACTCTCGATGTAGCTTTAGACAACATAGAAGGCTTAACCCTTGGTCCAAAACTACCTGATGGACAAACTTCCTTAATTCTAATCAGTGATAACAATTTTAACAAACTCCAAAGCACCCAGATCCTAGCCTTTAAACTCAAGCTAGAATCACCCTTAAATCGCTTATTGCGTCTGCTACGAATCTCTCTATAGAAACGAATCGGGAGCCACTTCTAATGATTCCCTCACAGAAAGACTTTTATGCCTACGGCACCCTACGCGAACAGCAACCCCTAATTAAGTATTTTTACGTCTATGGAAAAAATACGAAAATATGTTACATAGAAGAAGATAACTTTAATCAAGTCAATCAAATTGATTGATATCAATTCACAAGATTGAGCAGCTATATCAATACTTATTTGTGAGTGTCAAATTTTACATATTTAATTTTCCGAGATATCTTTTATAGCAGGAGTCAGGAGTAAAACCCTCTTGTAGTGAGAGGTTCATGATTAATTGATGTCCTAACTACTTTGTCTACGGCTATATAGTTGTATAGATGAAGAAAAATAAGAAAGAGTTGTAATAATTTTGCTAAAATATCCTGTAGAAAATATACATATTAATCTTGTGGTGTAACACAACAACCAGGATATGAATGAATCCAAAACATCATCTGACATTTACATTGGGCAACTAATAAATCATCGTTATTTAATCAGAGATTTACTTGGTGTCGGAGGTATGGGTAGAGTTTACCTAGCAGAAGATGTTACCAAGGAATGTATGCTGGTTGCTATAAAAATGCTCTCCATAAATATAGCCAATAAAAATTTAGCAGAACGCTTTGGGAGAGAAATTTTTATTGGCGCTCAATTAGGGAGAAAAAGTCAACATATTACCCGTGTTTTTACTTATGGTATAACTAATGAAAAAGTGCCATTTTATGTTATGGAATATCTGCGAGGTAGAACTATTAAACAAATTCTGAAAAATGAAAGTTTAGATTTATCAAAGTTTTTTGTAATCTGCGAGCAAATTTGTTTAGGTTTACATTGCGCTCATCAAGGAGTAAGCCTAAATGGCAAAGTTTATCCGATTATTCATAGAGATATTAAACCAGAAAATATATTCATCAATAATTATGGTAAAAAAACAGAAATAGTGAAAATTCTTGATTTTGGTATTGCCAAATTTTTTACCGAGAGTAGTGGGATGACAATGACTGAATCTTTTATAGGTAGTCTACCTTACTCCTCTCCAGAACATATGCAAGGTCAAAGAATTGTAGATATCCGTTCTGATATTTATAGTTTGGGTTTGATCATGTTTGAAATGCTTACTAGAAGACATCCATTTTATACAACAAGCCACTCTTTTAGCACTTGGTGTAGACTTCATTGTGTTCAAGCCCCACCTACATTTGAAGAAGTTAATCCCCATGTTCATGTTCCTCAAGAATTACAACAATTAGTCATGCGTTGTTTGGCAAAAGATGTGAAAGATAGACCAAACAACGTCCAGGAAATATTAGATGATTTGGGGAAAATTAAAACTCTGGTTGAACAAAAAAGTTTCAGCCATAATGAACCAAGCCGAGAGTCGAATCATTCGGATCATAATGTTCAATTAGTACCTTTAACATCATTTTCTGAACAAGAGTGTTGGCAAAAGAAGTGGCCTAAAAATAAACCAGTGGGATTAATTTGTTTCCCACATCTTTTACATACAATTAGAGGGAATATACCAACATTTTGGGCTATGTTACCTCAAGCAGAAATTATGAAATTTCAGGAAAAAACACATAATACCCGATTTATTAGTAAAATCGAAGATTATCCCATGATATTGTGGGTAACAATTTTACATGATGAATCTGATTTAATCAGATGGTTATCCTATTATTTAGATATTCAAGATAATAGAGAGGAAAAAATATTGCGAACTTTAGCAGGAATTGGCTATTATCATCTGCTATTTTTTGCCTGTGAATATCCTCATAAATGTAGTCATGTTATGACTTTTATGCTCACAGCCAAACAGCGCCAACATCTATCCGATGCCATCAATCTCAGTTTCAATAAAAAGAATAAAAACCGGATTTCTCCTACTCAGGCTAAAAGTCTTCTCAAAATAGAATATGAAAAATTAAAAGTCGAGGTAAAAAAAAAGATTAATACA
This sequence comes from Sphaerospermopsis sp. LEGE 00249, assembly GCF_014299995.1. Lineage (NCBI taxonomy): Bacteria > Bacillati > Cyanobacteriota > Cyanophyceae > Nostocales > Aphanizomenonaceae > Sphaerospermopsis > Sphaerospermopsis sp. LEGE 00249. The sequence goes on from NZ_JACJUZ010000038.1 coordinate 11,332, forward strand.
AAAACGAAAAAATCCCAATTTTTTCTTTCAGCTTGGATGGCAAAAATATTTGATTTATTTAAATTATAATCAATCTATAGACTAGCTGCTAACAGTGAAACGATCAAAAAAAACAGTTTAAAATTTAGAGGTTATTGCAGTGAACACAAACCCTCATGCGTCTCCAGAAAATCAGGAGTTGCTGGCCAACCGTTATCAACTTCAAAAGTTAATCGGTAAAGGAGGTATGGGTGAAGTTTTTTTAGCATCTGATGTTTTGCTTGGAGGTACACCAGTAGCTATAAAATTTTTAACCCAGACATTTACCAACCCCACAGTTCAAGCTAATTTTAATCGGGAAGCTCTCCTCAGTGCTGCCTTGAGTCAAAAAAGTATACATATTGTTAGGGCTTATGATTATGGTGTGAGTAAAAGTGGCAAGCCATTTTATGTAATGGAATATCTATCAGGCAAGATTTTGAAAGAATTAATTCCTGTACATCTGTCCATGTTTCTCAATCTTACCCGCCAGATTTGTGTCGGTTTGCAGTGCGCCCATAAAGGCGTTGCGATCGAAGGTAAAATTTATCCGTTAGTTCATAGAGATATTAAACCAGCTAATATAATTGTGATTCCTGATCCTATTTTGGGGCAGTTAGTAAAAATCTTAGATTTTGGGATTGCCAAATTTCTCAACACTACTACATCCAACAACACTAAGGGATTTCATGGAACTTTAGCTTACTGTTCTCCTGAACAATTAGATGCAGGAGACGTAGATAGTCGCGCCGATATTTATAGCTTAGGTGTGATGATGTTTGAGATGTTAACTGGGCAAAAACCTTGGCAACCAGAAACTAACTATTTTGGTGCTTGGTATAAGGTACATCACTTTGAAAAACCAAGGGCGATCGCTGAGGTAAATCCATATATTGAAATACCTCAACAGTTAAATGATTTAATTATGGCTTGTCTGGAAAAAAAACCAGAAAATAGACCTCAAAATATGGGTGAAATAATTCAAATATTAACCAATATAGAAAAGTCTAGCCCACAACCAATCACCACAAGTTTAGATTACAAATCCCATTCTGCCAGTTCCTTAGTTCCGGGAACTTCTGCAAAAATTAGTTATAGTTATAATAAACTGGTTTGGCCTGAAAATAAACCCATTCAAGAAATTGTTTTTCCGCAGTTGATAGATACTGGGAAAACTGTTGTTGCGGCTCTATACCTCATGCTACCCCAGCAAGAAATTAAAAATCGTGTCGATAACAAACGTTACAACCAGTTTGTCTTTATCACCTCCCCCCACCCGATGCTGCTGTGGATCACTGTTCTCTATCATCGGCAACTCGGTCCTAAGTGGTTGCCCTGCTATCTAGATATGCAAAATCCTCATAATACTCAGTTAGTATCAGCTTTAGCTGCTAATAATTCTTACTCTTTGATTCTCTTTACCCTTGAACCCCCCCATCACTGCGCTAATATTCTTAGCAGTAGTATTGCCACAGCACAGAAAGAAAAGTTACAAGCTTGGGTTAAACAAAGTGAGCAATTACCTTCATCCTCTAAATCTCATACCAGCAAAAAATTGTTAAAGCAGCAGTACAAGCAAATCCAAACTCAAATATTGGCACATCTGGAAGCTAAAAGCCAGTCCACAGGTTAGGAGGTTGGGGAGACAGGCGAGGATAATAACCCAATCAATCACCAATCACCAATCACCAGTCACCTGTGAAAAAAAATTTCAATTTTTTCTCCCAACTACTTGACAGCCAAAAAAGATTAAGCAATAATAGTATAGTTGAGAAAAACGCAATCAACTGTTAGGGACTGTAGTTCAATTGGTTAGAGCACCGCCCTGTCACGGCGGAAGTTGCGGGTTCGAGCCCCGTCAGTCCCGTTGCAAAAACCTAAAATCTGATTCCTGGGAGAAAATTTTAAATATCTCTCAGGAATGCTGTTTTTAACAGACTGGGAAAATAACCCATATCGGTGGTTTACAACCACTCAGCACTTGTTAAATTAATAATGCTTTGTGAGAGAGAGAATTAACTGTGTCTGTAAGAGTTCGTATTGCTCCCAGTCCTACTGGTAATTTACATATTGGTACAGCGAGAACTGCTGTATTTAATTATTTATTTGCCCATCATCACGGTGGTAAGTTTATTTTACGCATTGAAGATACAGATTTAGAGCGATCGCGTCCTGAATATACTGATAATATTCTCAGTGGACTGCGTTGGTTAGGCTTAAACTGGGATGAAGGTCCATTTTTCCAATCTCAGCGTTTACACCTCTACCAAGCAGCAGTACAGAAATTATTGGATCAAGGTTTAGCTTATCGCTGCTATACCACATCAGAAGAATTAGACGCGCTGCGGGAAGCACAAAAAGCCAGAAACGAAGCACCCCGCTATGATAACCGTCATCGTAACTTGACCCCAGAACAACAAGCAGCTTTTGAAGCGGAAGGTCGTTCATCTGTAATTCGCTTTAAAATTGAAGATGATCGGGAAATTGTCTGGAATGACCTGGTACGGGGTAAAATGTCCTGGCGCGGAAGTGACTTGGGTGGTGATATGGTCATTGCTCGCGCTTCTGCTGAAGGTATTGGTCAACCTCTATATAATTTTGTGGTAGTGGTAGATGACATTGATATGGAAATTACTCATGTCATTCGTGGGGAAGACCATATTGCCAATACAGCGAAACAGATTTTACTTTATGAAGCTATGGGTGCAAAAATTCCCGAATTTGCCCATACACCCTTAATTTTGAATCAAGAAGGCAGGAAATTATCTAAACGGGATGGAGTAACTTCAATTTCTGACTTTCAGAAAATGGGTTTTACTGCGGAAGGTTTAGTTAATTATATGACCTTATTGGGATGGTCAGCCCCAGATTCTACGCAGGAAATATTTACGCTAGAGCAAGCAGCTAAAGAATTTACCTTTGAACGGGTAAATAAAGCAGGTGCTAAATTTGACTGGGATAAATTAGATTGGATTAATAGTCAATATATCCATAATATGCCAGTTAATAAACTCATAGATTTGCTAATACCTTTTTGGGAGGAAGCAGGATATACATTTACTAGTGGTAGGGAGCGTCCTTGGTTAGAGCAGTTGGTAAGTTTAATTGCTGCTAGTTTAACGCGGTTAGTGGATGCTGTTCCCATGAGCAAAGTCTTTTTTACTGATGGGGTAGAGTTCAGTGAAGAAGGTAGTCAACAACTGCAACAAGAAGGGGTGAAACCTGTACTGCAAGCAATTGTGACAACATTGGAAAATCAACCAGAATTTTCCGCAGATACCGCCCAAAGCATCATTAAACAAGTGGTAAAAGAGCAAGGTGTCAAAAAAGGTTTAGTAATGCGATCGCTCCGAGCAGCTTTAACCGGGGATGTACATGGACCAGACCTAATTCAATCATGGTTATTGTTAAATCAGATTGGTTTAGATAAACAACGTTTAAATCAAGCAATAGCTGGGTAACTGGGGTGATGGGGTGATGGGAAGGAAAATAAATTCTTACAGCAGTTTTCATGTCTTTAGACCACAGTAAGGGCGAAGCATTCGGACAATTAATTATCGGTTTTTACCTAAGACTATCATCCCAATGCTGATGCTTCCAGCACGCTTCGCGAACGCCCCTACATTGTTGACGCGAAACCTAAATCAAAATGTGGTTTATTTACCTGAAAATAGCTGTAAATTCTTCTTTCTCAACTCCTATTATCTCAGTCACCACTCACCACTCACAAGTCACCTGATAACTGCAAATATCGGGAACTTAAAATAGAAGATTCTTGTCTTTAAAATTACTTAAATATAAATATAATTACAATGACAAAAAAATCCCTTAATCTAGCCATTAGATTATCGTTGATGATAGTTACACTTGGTGTGACAACAGCGATGAATAGTATTGTTAATGCAGAAGAAGTTCCGCCTATTTTTGGTGATATCACCATTAACCGTCAATTTTCACCTGATCCTTTGACAGTCAGGGGAATGAGTGGAGGTTCAGTTCCAGCGAGCAAAGTTAATGGAGAAACTGAAACTCCTACAGGTTCATGTACTGGGTTTGTAGATGAGGACTCAGATCACACTCTAAAACTGCTCAGTAAATTTGACTACCTAAAACTACAAGTGGAAAGTAAGGCCGACACCACTATAATGATTCAAGGACCAGGTGGTATTTGGTGTAATGATGATTTTGATGGGAAAAATCCTGGTATTGTGGGAGAATGGTTAGAGGGTATTTACAAAATTTGGATTGGTTCTTACGAAAAAGAGAAATATTTTCCTTACACTTTAAAAATCACAGAAGTTAAGTAATAGTTGATAGTTGATAGTTGATTGGGAAACATAAAATTGATTACCCAGTCCCCGATCACCAGTCAGGGTAAGAGCATCTCAATCAGGCTTGACATAAGGGCTTTTCGGAATCTAATGTAGAGTCAATGAAACAAGAACTGAGAACTTGAATCATGTAATCGTTATCCATAGCAGTGCGTTTCATTTTTTGTCGAAGACTACGTTTATAAGTTTGTTCACGATTAAGAGCATTGAGAGCAATGCGTCGTAAAAGAGCAAAATTTCGGGGGCTGTTCCAAGAGCGAATACGACAAGAATCCTCAGCAAAAGTACAATCAAGAATCCAGTGAGCTTGGTTCTCAATTCCCCAATGTTTACGGATGGCTCGACCTAAAAGTTGAGCATCACTGGGTAAAGAAGAGAGATAAAATTGAACCTCACGAGTAGTTTGATTCCAAAGACGACGCTCCCGAACAACCATCACTACACTTTGGAGTCCAGCCCAGATTTTGGGTTGGTAAAGTTCACCAAGAGCCGAAACTGGAACAGACCAAACTTGACGGATTTCCGTACGGTGATGTCCTTTTTCAATGCGGTGGTCATAACTGACATCAATACCTTGAAAAGAGAGTGAAGATGCTGTTTCAAACCATTGTTTTACCTGATTGTAGAGAGTTGGGTGATTTGCCTTGAGTGCTAAAACATAATCTGCTTTTTTATCAATAATCTTGTTGGCAATTTCGGTTTGAGTCCCCATTGCATCAATGGTAATAATAGCTCCTGTCATATCTAATAACTCTAATAATGCCGGAATTGCTGTAATCTCATTGGATTTATCTTCTACTTTCATCTGTGCCAAGACCAAATTTTGTTCACTTGCCCAGGCAATAACAACGTGCAATGCTGATTTCCCTTGATTTCGGTCGTAAGAACCCCTAATTGTCTTTCCGTCTATGGGAATTATCTCTCCTCCCATGTTTGTCACTAGGGTTTCTATCCATCTGCTGAAACAACGATTTAATTCTTCGGGATTGATGAATTCAAATACCCGTCTGAAGGTGTCATCGGAGGGAATTCCATTTGGTAATTCCAAAAACTCTTCTAACCACTCCTGCTTGCTGATGCCGTAGTTCTCTATGTCTTCCCACCCTTGCGCTCCAGCTATGACTGCTAGAATTGCAATCACTAAGATATCGGTTAGTTGATGTTTCTTTGTTCGCTCTACTCTCTTGTCTTTTATGTCTCCAAAATTTTCCACTAAACTTTGTTGAATGGCTTCAATGGATGCCACCTGTCTTGGCTTTACCTGATCATGATTTCTTTTCTTGGAAGCACTTGACTTAGTTTCAAATCCTGCTGACATAAACCTTTATTCCTAGAGTTGAAGGGGGGGCTTATGTCCTCATCTCACTTTTTTTGCTCCCATGTCAAGTCAAATTTTTCTCTGCTCGCTGCTGCTTATCTTGTTTCTTTTGTCAAGTTCATTTTATACCAAATTAGATGAGCTTACCCTCGTTGAGGTACCAGTTCACTTAGGGGTTGAAGTGAGGTAACAATCATAGATAGATATCGCAATTTCTACAAGAAATCTATCATATTTTAGGACTTACGTAAGATGTGACTGAAAACCTTATTCTTGCGTAGGGGTAATTCATGAATTACCCCTACTTTCCTTCCCTTTTGCGTAAGTCCTGATATTTGAAATATTAGTTTCAATATCAGCGATCGCACTATCACCCATCACAAACAACCTCTCTAAAAACTCTTATCTTCGTTTCTTCGTTCCTTCGTGGTTCAATATTCTATGTTTTCGTATTCTTTATATTATAAACCATAATTAACTCTTTATAATTTAAAACATTACGCATAAACACAGATAAATAAAACTAAATATATTTGATGATTCAGCGTGGTTTAGCGTAAAATGAGTATCAGGGAGAGCAAAAAAGAAATCAGCCCCAAACCCTTGATAGATAAGCTTTTGGGAAGATTTAACTTTTAATTTGGAATTTTCAATTGGTATTAGTATGAGAATTAGGTTAAATTTAATTAAGATTCTAGAAAAATTTCATGAATCTGCCATAAGCAAACTACGCTGTCATGGCTGAAATTACAAAATGGATTTATAAACATCCGTTACAAAAGTAGTCATATTGGTACTAGAGGCAAATTAACAGATGAAATTTTCTTGGAGAATTGTAGCACTTTGGTCCGTGCTGGCCTTGGTAATAGGCTTTTTCTTTTGGCAAGGTACTTTTGCCGGTCAACCAGCAGATAACAGCCGTAATGCAGCTAATACCCGCATGACCTATGGGCGCTTTTTAGAATACTTGGACGCTGATCGGGTTACAAGTGTGGACTTGTACGATGGCGGCAGAACTGCAATTATTGAAGCGAACGACCAAGATATTGAAAACCGCATTCAACGCTGGAGAGTAGACTTACCTGTTAACGCTCCTGAGTTGATCAATAAACTCAAAGAACATAATGTTAGCTTTGATGCTCATCCGATCCGCAATGATGGCGCTATCTGGGGTTTGTTAAGCAATCTTTTATTCCCAGTGTTGTTGATTACTGGTTTATTCTTTTTGTTCCGTCGCTCTAATAACCTTCCCGGTGGTCCTGGCCAAGCGATGAATTTTGGTAAGTCTCGCGCTCGTTTCCAAATGGAAGCGAAAACAGGCGTAAAATTTGATGACGTGGCAGGAATTGAAGAAGCTAAGGAAGAATTACAGGAAGTTGTTACTTTCTTGAAACAACCGGAGAAATTTACCGCAGTAGGGGCGAAAATTCCTAAAGGTGTGCTGTTGGTAGGACCTCCAGGAACAGGTAAAACCTTATTAGCAAAAGCGATCGCCGGTGAAGCTGGTGTTCCTTTCTTCTCTATCTCCGGTTCTGAGTTTGTAGAAATGTTTGTGGGTGTGGGTGCTTCCCGTGTCCGCGACTTGTTCAAAAAAGCGAAAGATAACGCTCCTTGTATCATCTTTATTGATGAAATTGACGCTGTAGGTCGTCAACGGGGTGCTGGTATCGGTGGTGGTAATGATGAACGGGAGCAAACCTTAAACCAACTGTTAACAGAAATGGATGGTTTTGAAGGTAATACTGGCATCATCATTATTGCAGCTACCAACCGTCCTGACGTTCTCGACTCTGCGCTATTGCGTCCCGGTCGTTTTGACAGACAGGTAACAGTTGACGCTCCTGATATTAAAGGACGTTTGGAAATTCTCGAAGTTCATGCACGGAACAAGAAATTAGACAAGAGTGTTTCCTTAGAAGCGATCGCCCGTCGTACCCCTGGTTTCAGTGGTGCGGATCTTGCTAACCTCCTCAACGAAGCAGCTATTCTCACCGCCAGAAGACGCAAAGAAGCAATTACCCTGTTAGAAATTGATGATGCAGTTGACAGAGTAGTTGCAGGGATGGAAGGTACTCCTTTAGTAGACAGCAAGAGTAAGCGGTTAATTGCTTACCATGAAGTTGGTCATGCTTTGGTGGGTACTTTATTAAAAGACCATGATCCTGTACAGAAAGTTACCCTCATTCCCAGAGGACAAGCACAGGGTTTAACCTGGTTTATGCCCAATGAAGAACAGGGTTTAATTTCCCGTTCTCAACTGAAAGCGAGAATTACTGGTGCTTTGGGTGGTCGTGCAGCAGAGGAAGTAATTTTTGGTGCTGCGGAAGTGACAACTGGTGCGGGTGGAGACTTGCAACAGTTATCAGGAATGGCCAGACAAATGGTAACACGGTTTGGGATGTCTGACTTAGGTCCTTTATCTTTAGAAAGTCAACAAGGTGAAGTGTTCTTAGGTCGTGACTGGACAACCAGATCCGAGTATTCTGAGTCTATTGCTTCTCGTATTGATGGACAAGTGAGAGCGATCGCCGAAGAGTGTTATGAAAACGCCAAGAGAATTATTCGTGAACACCGTGCAGTTACAGATCGCTTAGTTGATCTGTTAATTGAAAAAGAAACCATTGACGGTGACGAGTTCCGGCAAATTGTCGCTGAGTACACTGAAGTACCTGATAAGCAACAGTTTGTTCCTCAACTGTAAAGGTTTTCAATAATAGGAAATTAATGGGGATGGTGTCAACTGTCCCTATTTTTTTGGGAATAATAAACCGCAGATCCGTAGGTTGGGTACAAAGAAAGCGCAACCCAACAAAATAAATCAATGTTGATGGTTATAATTATAGAAAACTGGTAACAGGGTAAGAAATATGATACAAATTATTTTGGATTCAGAACAAGAGAAGTTATTGCAGGAACAGTTAAAAACAGGTAAATATAAAACACCTAATGAAGTGATTACTGATGCTTTAAAAGTATTAGCAGAAAAACAAAATCTCAATCAAGAAAGTCAAAAAATTACAATTCTTTCGGGAGAACCAGCACAAAAATTACTGGAGGAGAAAATTAAAATGATGCAGGAACTAAAAAGGAATTATCAACCAGATCCCCACAGACAGAAATTAGCTGAAGAATTTAGCCAATTATGTCAAGAAACCCAGGAATTACACGCTGTTCATCCTTTAACAGATGCAGAAATTGATGAAGAAATAGCAGCTTATCGGAGAGGAGAATAATCATTATTATAGATTTTTAATGAAATTAAAACTTTAGGTAATACTGTAATCATTTCACTGTCATTATTTCTAGAATTAGTGATAAATTTTCAGAAGAGTTAAATCAATAAGGTATAATCATAAGATATGTTTCCAAATCAATTAGAAATACAAGAAATTGTCACTCAATTAAAGGGTTTACCACTATTTAATTTTTCTCTATCATCAAAAGAGTTATTTCATAGCAACTTTTTAGCCTGGATATGTGAAATGTATCCGCAAATATTAGGTAATATATTTGGGGATTTTTTGAAAAATAATGAAGCTAGTTTAACAAAAGTTTATAGAGAACATAAGAATATTGATTTAACATTAGAGTATAGTAATGGAGAAACATTAATTATTGAAAATAAAGTAAAAAGTCTTCCTGACTTAGAACAATTAAAAAAATACTCTGATAAACATCCTGATGCCAATTTTTTGCTTTTAAGTTTAGTTAAACCTAATTTTTCATGTTTCTTAAAATCAGAAAATAAAATTATTATAAATCATGAACATCATCAATTTATTTGGCACTATTTGAATTATGAGAATTTATCTCAAAAACTTGAAGAAGTACAACTAGAAATTTCTGAAAACAATCTTTATCATGGACAACTTTTAGCAGAGTATATCCAATTTATAAAACATCTGCATAAATTATCATCTTTATTCTATATTAATGACAATGACAATTCAATTTTCTATAATAAAAATATATATCCATTAATTGAAATTCGATTTCATGATGTCATAATTAAACTTCGGTATTCACAATTAGCAGAACTTATAAAACAAAGATTAACAATTGAGGGGTTCAAAATTAATAATTGGCATGATTTCAAACAAGGAGATTTTATTGTAAAATCAGATATGGTAAAAAACAAAGGTGTATGTGACTTTTAGTATTGTATAAAAAAGCAAAACACTTGTTTAAACAATGGAGAAGCAATAGGTAATAATATTTTTGTAGGCATTCAAATTGATGATCTTAAATTTAATGTTTCTTTGTTGTTTTGGACTGACAAACCAATAGGTAATGGTAAGATTATAGCTGAAAGATTATTAAATTCAAATATTTGGTTTGATTTATCTCTTATTCCTGGTAATTCTAAAGAATATCCCACAGGAAGAAACTTTAACCAGTATAATCAAGGTACTATGTTATATCGGTATAAAAATTTAGAAAAGACTATTACCATAAATGAGATTATTGAGCTAATCATGAAATACCTATATATAATTAAGGAGAAAGAATTAGCAATAGAAAGAATTATAGATAATGTATTAAATATCTCGTAACATCATGAAATAATATCCCACCTCACTGAAAAACAAAAAAATAAAAAAATAAATACTTTCAATTGTATCTAAATATATAAACTATTCCCAGTTTATCTGTTAGCTTCCACACCCACCCGGAAATGAATTTCTGGGCTAATAGCAAAAGTGCGTTAAAACGCACTCTAAAAATAGTCGGTTTTAACCGACTTCAGCTTTTAGACAGGGAATTTATTCCCTGGCGATAATTCCTGGCAATAATTCCCCTGCTCTAATTTGCTAAAATCTCTACATTATCGGTGCGTTACCCTTCTCTAACGCACCCTACAAATTATCTTTCTACATCCTCAATTTCCTTCGCAACCCCCGCAGTTAAAACCTCATTTCCAGTAGCAGTAACCAACACATCATCCTCAATTCTAATTCCAATTCCCACCCAACGCGGATCAATTGCTGGTTGATCTTCTGCTGGTTCAGTATCCGGTACAATATATAAACCCGGTTCTATGGTTAAAACCTGTCCCGGTTGTAAAATTTGCGGGTTTTCTCCATGTTGATAAATTCCCACATCATGCACATCTAACCCTAACCAATGACTCGTTCTGTGCATATAAAATGGTTTATATTTTTCCTCTTCTATTAATTTATCAATCTCTCCTTTCAATAAACCTAATTCTACTAAACCTTCTGTTAAAATCCGCACTGCTTTTTTATGAGGTGCATCAAAAGCATTACCTGGTTTAACTTCTTCTATCGCCTGTTTTTGTGCTGCCAATACTATTTCATATAACGCTTTTTGTTCTCCTGTAAATTTCCCACCTACGGGAAATGTTCTGGTAATATCTGAATTGTAATAACCGTAAGCACAACCAGCGTCAATTAATAACAATTCGTTTTCTTGCATCTGACAATTATTTTCAATGTAGTGCAGAACGCAAGCATTTCTTCCCGCCGCAACAATGGAAGGATAAGCAGGACCCATACCCCCCCGTAAACGGAAAATGTGTTCTATTTCTGCTTGTATTTCATATTCATATCTTCCCGGTGCGGTAATATTTAAAGCGTGGTTGTGTGCTTCCACTGCAATATCCGCCGCTTGACGCATTAAGTCTAGTTCGGTTTTACTTTTATGTAATCTCAAACTGTGTAAAACTGTGCTGGTATCTTCTATCCCTGTGGGTCCTATTCCCCGTTTGGGATAGGTACGCAGTAAACGTTGGTAATGTTTGATAATTTTTTCGTTGAAATTACCATCCCGTCCAATATGATAATATATCCGATCTGCTTTTTCTAAATATTGCGGTAATTTCTCATCTAACTCTGCAATAGGATAAGCTGCATCTGCACCATAAATTTCCTTTGCAGCATCCACCCCGCAACGATAACCACTCCAAACTTCCTTTTCTTTATCTTTGGGTTGCACAAACAAAATAAACTGATGTTCTTCGTGATGGGGTGCTAACACTGCTACCGCTTGCGCTTCGTTAAAACCAGTCAGGTAATAAAAATCACTATCTTGTCTGTAAACATACTCGACATCGTTGTGCATGACTGCTGTGGGTGCGCTGTGAAAAATCGCTGTTCCTTGCCCAATTTTCGACATTACCTGTTCACGACGTTGCCGATATTCTGATTTCATAGCCGATTTACCTTCAAAGATATAGTGTTGTTTTTAACTTTAGCAAAGTTACTCAGTAAAGTTTGTAATTGCTAATCTCAATTATTTTAGCCAATTTTGAATTACTCAGATCCCCGACTTCTTCAACGGGGATCTAAAGGTATTGTCAACAAAACAGGATTTGATGCTTAAATTCTGACATTGATCAACAAAAAATAAAAGTTTTTTTGATTGCTCATGGATAACTTTTAATTTTTCATAATTCATCATTTTCAACATCTCTAAAATATCTATAAACAATAACAATTGTCCGTTATTTTTTTTAGTAAATGTTTGTTATTTACAGAATCTTTATTTTCCATAAATTAAAACTTTATATTAATTACTCATAAAAACAGACCATGCCTAGTAAATCAGGATTAGATTTAAATACAACAAGTTGGGCGGTAGAATCTCGCCAAACATCACAAGATTTGACAAGCCCTCTTGATATCTCACTGCCCGGTGGTGGTAGTTCTGCACCTTCACCAGCAGATTCATTATTGCCCCAAATGCCAAGTGATTTACCTACAAATAATCTACCCACATTACCACCTTTAAGTGCTAACCCAAATCCCAATCCTTATTTAACCAGTGCCGCCATTGTTCCAGATTTCAATGGTGATGGAAAAACTGATAAAATGTGGGTGAATGTCCAAACAGGTGAAATTTTAGTGCGCCTGATGAATGGTACAACAGTTATTGAACAGGCTTCTTTAGGTACTTATGACCTATCAACCTGGAGTTATAAAACTGCTGATTTCAACAGCGATAATAAGACAGATTTCTTATTACGCAATGAACAAACTGGTGAAAATGTAGTTGTCTTAATGGATGGAACAAGAGTTGCTAGTTTCCTGACATTAGATAGAGTTGATCCAGGTTGGAAAGCAGAAATTGGCGATTTTAATGGCGATCGCAAAACCGATATTTTCTGGCGTAACAACACCACCGGTCAAAATGCTATTTGGCAAATGGACGGAACAACTGTAGTTAGTGCCACTGTTTTAGAAACCACAGATGTAGCTTTAACAGCAACCATCGTTGACTTTGATGGTAACGGTAGAAGCGATATTTTCTGGCGCAATACTACCACCGGCGAAAACACAGCTTGGTTTATGGATGGTAGCGAAGCCACCAAATACAATTTACAATCTCAAGATGTCTCTTGGGGTTATTCTCTTGGAGATTTCAACGGCGACTTAAAGACAGATATTTTGTGGCGCAACACTGCAACCGGTGAGAACAAGATTTGGACAATGAACGGTATTTTTGTTACCGAAGGTGTTGTTAACACTCTTGGCGAAGGTTGGACTGCTAAAATTAGTGATTTCAACGCCGATGGTAAAACCGATATCTTCTGGCATAATGCCACAACCGGCGAAAACACAGCTTGGTTAATGGATGGTACTAGCATCAGTTCTGAAGCCTTCTTACCCAGCAACACCCCTGGTTATACCGCATCTCTTGGTGACTTTAACGGTGATGGTAAGACTGATGTTTACTGGAGAGATCAACAAACAGGTGCAGATAAAATCTGGACTATGGATGGAACAATCGCTACTGAAACACCTATTGCTGATGCAGATAAGCTGACTCCAGAATGGTATACAGCATAAGTGATTGGGGACTGGGGATTGGTGACTGGTGATTGGGAAGAAAAAACTTGATCCTGACTCCTGTACGGGCGAAGCATTCGGGCGATAAATTATCAATTTTTATCCCAGGTTGTTTTCCGAATGCTTCGCCCCTACGACTCCTGGAACTTCTGACTCCTGACTGTTGCTATATCAAGATTTTCAGAATTAAGAATTATTTGTAACTAAAAATTAGCGATCGCACTTTTGATTTAATCTGACTAAATCTGAAAAAAAAGGCGATCGCTTTTTGTTTGCAGTCTTGTTTTCACCAAGTTAAAATTGATAACTCAAAACTTGAATTTCCGTACTTTCCGGCAATGTACCAGAAGCAATATTCACCGTATCCCCATTATTGCGGCGCACATTCACACCCGACATTAAATTCAGAAAATCATCCACAGGTGTAATATCACAACTATTAGGATCAGCGGCTTGAGTGCGATAATGGGTAGGAATCACCAACTTAGGATTTAACACCCCCACAGCTTGTTTTGCTTCTTGGGCATTATAAGCTTTAGCACTACCACCCACGGGAACTAAAGCTACATCAGGACGACCCATGAGGATTTTTTGTTCAAGAGAAATAGGTGCAGCCGCCCCACCTAAATGTAAAATATTAATTCCCCCCTGAGTCCATTTCCAAACAGTATTTTTACCAAATTGTCTGCCACCTTTGCGATCGTGATCTATAGAAATTCCTTGAAACTTCAAACCTTTAAATTCATACACACCCGGTTCATAAATCAGCTTAGGATTTCCCGGTAGTCCTTCCACCGCACCTTCATCTAACAATTGACTGCTAATCATTACCAAATCCGCTACAACTTTGGGGGGACGATAACCAGCAGTACAACCGAGATTCCGAAAAGGATTGACGAGAATTTTTACACCCCCACCAGTAAACAAAAAGCAGGTGTGACCCAACCACTGAACTGATACACCACTAGATTGGGCATTAACTGGCAGGTGAGAACTGAAATTAGTAACTAAAGCAGTTGCTAAACCAGCACCAGCATAACCCAATAATTCTCGTCGTTTCATGAATCACTCTCTTACCTGTAATTGTTCCAGAAAATTTCTGAGTAACTGCTTACCCGCAGCAGTTAAAACACTCTCTGGATGAAATTGGACTCCCTGAATGTGAGGATAGTTCCGGTGCTGTACTCCCATAATTGTCCCATCTTCCACCCAAGCGGTGATTTCTAATACTTCCGGGCAAGTCTCACGGTCAATCACTAAACTATGATATCTGGTAGCTGTAATAGGATTTTCTAATCCTTGGAAAACCCCTACTCCCTTATGAGATACTAAGGAAGTTTTACCGTGCATCAATTCTGGTGCGGAAACAATTTTACCACCAAATACTTGACCAATACTTTGATGTCCTAAGCAAACACCTAAAATTGGTAAACTAGAACCCAGGTTGGCAATTACATCTAAGGAAATTCCTGCATCTTCTGGACGACCAGGACCTGGAGAAATTACCACTGCATCTGGTTTTAAAGCCTTGATTTCCTCTACAGTGATTTTATCATTACGAAAAACTTTTAAATCAGCAGCAACTGGGAAATCTACGGCTAGTTCTCCCAAATATTGTACTAAATTATATGTAAAACTATCGTAATTATCAATAACTATAATCACAATTTGTACCTAAGACAATTTTAGATTTTGGATTTTGGATTTTGGATTTTAGATTTAGGTTGGTAATTGGTAATTGGTAAAAAATCCAATTACATCAATCATATCGAAAATTGCACTGTTAGAACCCCTTTAAATAGCAGTCATGATTAAAGCTAATAAAGGGGGAAGTAAAAGTATAGCAGCCACTAGCAAAGCTACAAAAGCAGATACCAGTACAGCCCCAGCAGCGCAATCCTTAGCGATTTTAGCTAAGTCATGGTAAGTTTGCTTAACTGTTAAATCTACCAAAGATTCAATCGCTGTATTCACTAACTCCAACGTCAACACCAAACCGCTAGTGATAGCAATGATAGCTATTTCTACAGGTTTTAGGTGCAAAAAAAGACTCAATGCGATCGCAAAAGAGCCAACAGCTACATGAATACGAAAGTTGCGTTGAGTGTGAAAACTATAGCTGATTCCAGCCCAAGCATACTTAAAACTCACAAATAAATTAGAGGCTATTTGCCAGGAAAACTCCCGTTCTTTAGACACAAGGGTTGGTAAGCGCTTTGGTGTTGCTGATGGGGAAACTTGTTGGGACATATACTGGAGAATACAAATCTTATCAGGTGGTAATCTTGATTAATTTTAAGGGTAGAATAAGAGTTTGAGGCAATTTTAAAGAATTTGTGACAATAATTTTGTAATCATCGCCACCCAATGTCAATATCCTGTCTACATCCGCTATTTTAAGTTAACAATAATACCTACCGAATGTAGTAAAATTACTTGTTTTTTTAACATTTCCATCAAACTTTCCTCATCAGGATGATCCCAGCCTAAAAGATGCAATAACCCATGAGCCGTTAACCAAGCTAACTCTGTGGTTAAACTATGTTCCTGTTGTTCAGCTTGACGAGCAGCAGTATCTATAGACACAATGATATCGCCCAAGTACAAAGGTTGAGCAGCCAGCATTTCCTCGGTTTGGGGGAAGTTGTTTTCTAAGGCTGCAAAGGCTAAAACATCTGTGGGTTTATCTTGTTGACGATATTGGGCGTTTAATTCTTGAATTTCGGCATCATTTGTCAAACGCAGCCCGATTTCATAACTTAAAGCCTGTGGAAGTTCAGGAGTGAGAATTTCCAGCCATTTTTGAAACCAGCTTTCCCAGATGTTTTCCGCTACAACTGGGGAAGACTCTTGATCACAGTTTTCTATAAATATTTCAAATTTAGGGGGTTCAAATTTAGGGGGTTCAAATTGAGAAAGCACGCAATCACCTTTGTTAGCGAGTGAGGTAAGCAAGACCAACTAAGACAGCTAACAATCCTACAGCAGTTAGTCCAAAATGTTTGAGGGATGTGCCACCTTTTCTTACCATGTTTCGCATGGCTAGTTTGACGTAGCTGGGTTTGGGTTCGTTTGCAGGAGTATTGCTCATGATTTTTTGATTCATCTGTCTACATATAACTTTACATCATTTGGGCATTGGGCATGGGGCATTGGGTTATTCATCCTCCCAGTCACCAGTCACCAGTCACCAATCACCAATCACCTAACCCTCTACCAATTGATTTTCTTGCCGCAGATAGGCTTGAATGAAAGCATCAATTTCACCATTCATCACGTCAGTAATGGCGGTTGTTTCCGTATTTGTACGTAAATCTTTGACCATTTGGTAAGGATGAAAGACATAGTTACGGATTTGGTTGCCCCAGGAAGCTTCTACCATATCACCGCGAATTTCGGCGATTTCTTGGGCGCGTTGTTCTTGGGCAATGACTAATAATTTCGCTTTGAGACGGGCTAGGGCTTTTTCTTTGTTTTGCAGTTGAGAACGTTCTTCTGTACAACGCACTGCTAAACCTGTGGGGATGTGAACTATTCGCACTGCGGTTTCCACTTTGTTGACGTTTTGCCCACCTTTACCACCAGAACGAGATGTAGTGATTTCTAAATCTTTCTCTGGTATTTCCAATTTTACAGAGTTATCTATTTGTGGCATAACTTCCACCCCGGCAAAACTGGTTTGTCGTTTACCGTTGGCGTTAAAGGGGGAAATTCTGACTAGGCGATGAGTACCAGTTTCCGAACGTAAGTAACCATAGGCATAACGACCTGTAATTTCTAGGGTAGCTGATTTAATGCCCGCTTCGTCGCCTTCTGATTCTTCAGCTAATGTGACTTTGTAACCGTGGTCTTCTGCCCAACGGGTATACATCCGCATGAGCATAAATGCCCAGTCTTGGGCATCTGTGCCACCTGCACCGGCGTTAATGGTTAAAACTGCACCTTGAGAGTCATAAGGACCCGATAGTAATTGTTGTAATTCCCACTGGTCAAGGTCACGATTTAATTTAGTAACGGTGGTTTCTGCTTCTTGTAGTAGTGCTTCGTCGGTTTCTAGTTCTAATAGTTCAACGACTGCTTTTGTATCTTCTAGATTTGCTTGCCATTGATAATACTGATCCAGGTGAGATTTCAGATCGTTGAGTTCTTGTAATGTTTGTTGTGCCTGGTTTTGGTCGTCCCAAAATTCTGGCTGGGCTGATATTTGTTCTAGGTCTTGAATTTTGGCTTTGAGTGCAGGTACGTCAAAGATAGTCCTGGGTTTTACCCAGGCGGCTAGACAACGTTTCGATTTCGCGTTTGAGTTCTAGGACTTCCATAGTTGAATCAAGTTTTGGGCGAATAGAAGGCGCAATAATATGGCTACATTTACCGTACAGTATACGCTACTACACAAACAATGTCTACCAGAGTGGACTGGTGAGTTGAGCGATCGCTGTTGATATTTTTGATTTTAGCTGTAGTTGGAGAATTTTTGGGAAAACCGCTGGTGTTAATTACCGAATCCACAGTTACCAACAAATTAAATATAAGTTTTTCTTAAATATAAGTTTTTCACACGATGTGACATTTTATTAGGTATTTTACGCTGTCATACGTTATTAAATTCTTCAAATCTATACTTCCGCCAATGCTGAGAAGTTAGGTGGTTTCTATTGTTTCTCAAGATTATAGTTCATTTGCTGGTTTTACCGCAGCTATGGGAGATTATTTACAGCTTATTCCTTTATTATGAGGTACATCATCGCCCCCTCATCGCTTGCGGGGAGGGGGTTGGGGGTGGGTTTCTTGTACGGTAACAGAGTTGAAAGTAAAGTATTTTATAGAAATTCGGTTGTTTTCTAGAGATAATTGAAAAACCCTAATTTTGCACTGTATGTTAATAAGTTGGCTTTACCTAATTATAGCAATTCTGTTTGAAGTTTCTGGTACAATTTGCATGAAACTTTCTCAAGAATTTACTAAAATATTACCTTCAATTTTCATCTTTGTATTCTATGGACTTTGTTTAACTTTTTTGACTCTTTCTCTCAGAAAACTAGAAGTTAGTATTGTTTATGCAGTATGGGCGGGTTTGGGTACTGTTTTAATTAGTATTATTGGTATTGTTTGGTTTCGTGAATCTTTTACGCTGATGAAATTTGTATCCATAGTATTAATAATTGTGGGTGTGATCGGTTTAAATTTAAGTGAATATGGCAGGTGATAGGGAACAGGGAATAGGGAATAGGGAATAGGGAAGAAATTTATTCTTATTATCCTGACTCCTGACTCCTGACTCCTGACTCCTGACTCCTGACTCCTGACTCCTCCTATATTAAATTTGCAACATTCCCTCTGGATTAACTGTTAAAAGTGTTCGTTGCTGCAAACCTTCACGGTGTAAAATTTCATTCGCAGCTAGTAAACCACTACTCACAGCCCGTTCCATTAAACCACAAGGAAAAGGCATTTTTACCCAATCACCTGCAAAAAATAAATTAGTTAAAGTTGTGGTAGTTTCTGGACGTTCTGTATAACTATTAGGTGGATATCCAGAAAAGTTATGTTGATTAACTAATTCTCGATGTAATAATTTGGCTTGTTTTAACTCAGGAACAATATCATAAAGTTCCTCTTCAAAAGTTGTTAACAAAGCTTCTTGGTTAGGAAATTCCTTTTCTTTGTAACAGTAAGCGTGTAATTCTACTACACTTCCCCCGGTTTTTTTTGCCCATTCAATAAATTGGGTTTGAATGCGATGATAAAGAGTAATACTGTCAGTTAATTTGTAACCAGATAAAGATGTAAAATTGCTATGTTCCCAATTAAAATCTTGATCAAACCAGAAACGACAAACAGCAAAAGGATCAGCAATACTTAATTTTTCAATTTGCGATCGCACTTGTTTCACATTTTTATCTATATCCCCACTCATCCGTTTAAATAATTGTTTTACTCCGGGAACATCCGTAGCTAAAACATAATAATCAGCGTTAATTATTTCTGGTGATGATGACTCTGGATTAACTGCTAAAAGTTGTAAATTATCATCTTCTTTTTGTACTACTTTAAATTTAGCTAAATCTCTTTTTGCTGGTCCTTTAACCACTTTTCCATCTGCTGTAAATACAGCACCATGACAAGGACAGTGAAATTGTCCATCCTCTGCCATTTTCACTGTGCAACCTTGATGGGTACAAGTTAAAGAAATTGCTTCCTGATTGTCTTTTTTGACAGCATAAACTTCATCAGCAGCACCAAAATATTCTATCTTTTCATCCTTGACAACTGAATTACGCTGCACCCAAAAAGGCACTGTATGATTATTGTCACCTACAAAATATTTAACTTCCGATATTTTACCTTCATTCGCCACAATTTCACTCACATTTGCATCTGTAATAATTTTTCCATTTTGCAAAATTGCCTCAGCAATAGGTTGGACTAAACTTGTCCCCATATCGTCTTTTGTACCATTAAAAGCTAGTCCTTCAGGATTACCAAAAAAGTAAAAATGGAAAAACTGCATTAATTCCCCAACACTCATTAAATCTGGTGCATTTAAACTAGATTTAGCAAAAGGAAGAAAATACAAATCATATAAACCTTGGGGAAATTCACTCTTCACCCAATCAGCAACAGATATATTATCAAAACGCTGATAATTTTTATCTCTTTGAAAACCTGTAATTGCTTGAAATACTTGTAAATGCTTAATTTTGGTGAGATTTATTCCCCATTGTAAGCGATTAGGAGAAGCAATAGCTAAGTCGATAATATTCCAAGGAAAAGCAGAATGACTAGGACGAAATACCTCCGGTTGATATGGAGAATTGTGGTAAACTACAGAATAATAATTTAAGGATTGAAAATTATCTTTTATCCCCAGTTCAGAAACTACACTATTTAAGTTATAATACTGTGGAAAAAAACCATGAAACCCATGTTCCATTCTAAACGTTTCACCCGCAGCTTCTATTTCCCAACTGGCAATTTTCCCCCCCAATTGCGGAGATTTTTCTAGCAATGTGACAGTGAAACCCCGTTGCACTAATTGATATGCACAAGCTAAACCAGCTAAACCCCCACCAATTACCGCAACAGTTTTGTTAGTATTTAATATCTTGGGTAAATCCAGATTATCTGGTTGAAAGACAGAAGGCTTTGGTTTACTAAAACGAGAGTAACCTGTAACTCCCACTATCGTACCCACACCAAACAATTTTAGCAGTGTACGCCGAGAAATGGTAGATGATTCTGGTAAATTAAATAGTTGGCTCATTGGTGACACAATTAAATTCTCAATTCAATTCTCAATTCAATTTTCCCGATGTCTAAAAGCGTAAATTAAACGCCATCAATGTGAAAATTACAAGATTCTTTGATAGTGTAATATATGATCTATTAATTGGCTACTCTGTATAGATAACAGGGTAGACTTAGTATAATATAGATTTTAGTTAAATTTGCAATTCCTTGGTCAAATTACGAGAGACAAGTACCTTGAAGAGAATGTTTGAAAAGTCGGAGAGGTAGTAAAAAAGATTTTTTAGTATAATATATAACTCAATATTACATAGCACACCTGTGAGCAATATGGTGTGTAATTGATTAGACTGGGAAATGCTATATTGACATCTAGCCTTTTATCACTAGTTATACTAAAAACGGATGATTTCTAGACTTTTACCCAGGCAAAAATCTTTGTATAGCAATACTCTTAGCGATTTAAATAGTAAGTCTGTAACCCGTTTTTAGTATATACTTAAAATTATTGAAGCTTTTCAGTTTATTTTGCCATTACTTCAGATGATTTCACTACCAGATATCACAATTATCAGCCAAATTTACGAAAGTGCTAATTCACTCGTATACCAAGGCATATTTAATACAAATCAGCAACCTGTGATTTTAAAACTTCTTAAAGAAGATTATCCCACACCTGCTGAACTTTACCGCTATCAACAAGAATATGAAATCACTCATAATCTTAACCTAGCGCAAACAATTAAAGCTTATGAGTTGAGAAAATACCAAAATACTCTGCTCATGTTATTAGAAGATTTTGGAGGACAATCATTAAAAATTCTCTTGAAAGATGATCATTTTTCTTTACTAGAATTTCTCAATCTGGCTATTGAGATTACAGATATTTTAGGAAAAATTCATCAAAAAAATATTATTCATAAAGATATTAATCCATCTAATATTGTTCTCAATTCTCAAACAGGACAATTAAAAATTATTGATTTTGGTCTATCTACTCGTTTATCCCAAGAGAATATTAGCCCACAAAGTCCGAATATTTTAGAAGGAACATTAGCTTATATTTCTCCAGAACAAACAGGAAGGATGAATCGTCCCCTTGACTACCGCAGCGATTTTTATTCTTTAGGAGTCACTTTCTATGAATTGTTAACTAATCAATTGCCCTTTACATCTTTTGAAGCAATAGAATTAGTTCATTGCCATATTGCTAAACAACCAATACCTGCTTATTTTTTAGTTAAAGAAGCAAGTGAAATCCATCAACTTATATCTGATATTATTATGAAGTTGATGTCCAAAAAACCAGAGGACAGATATCAAAGTGCTTGGGGAATCAAAGCAGATTTAGAAACTTGTCTGACTCAATATCAAAACGGTACTCTCCAAAGATTTACTTTAGGATATCAAGATATTTCTCCTCAATTACAAATTCCCGAAAAACTATATGGTAGAGAATTGCAAATTGAGAGTTTATTAACAGCTTTTGAGCGTACCAGTTTGGGGCAACCAGAACTGATGTTAATTTCTGGATATTCTGGTATCGGTAAATCAGCTTTAGTCCACGAACTTTATCAGCTAATTACTGAAAAACGCGGATATTTTATTAGTGGAAAATTTGATCAGCTACACCGTGATATTCCCTATCAAGCGTTAGTTGCTGCGTTTCAAGAATTAGTGCGACAATTGCTGACGGAAACTGAAATACAATTACAACAATGGCGAGATAAAATTTTATCTGCATTAGGAGGAAACGGACAAATTATTATTGATGTTATTCCCGAAGTTGAATTGATTATTGGCAAACAACCTACTGTACTGGAATTAGCTCCCACAGAAGCACAAAATCGCTTTAATTTAGTTTTTCAAAACTTTATTCAAGTATTTTGTCAACAAGAACATCCCCTCGTTATATTCCTAGATGATCTGCAATGGACAGACAGTGCTACATTACAATTGCTCCAGTTAATCATGACTCATACTAATACTAAATATCTGTTTTTAATTGGAGCTTATCGAGATAACGAAGTCAGTGCTACTCATCCTGCTATGCTAAGTGTAGCAGAAATGAAAAAGCAGGGGTTAGTAGTTAATCATATTTCCCTTTCACCTTTAAATTTTCATCAAGTTAATCAATTTATTGCCGATACACTCAAAACTAGTTGTAACCATACCCAAAAATTAGCCGAATTGGTTGGGGAAAAAACCCAAGGTAATCCTTTCTTTATCAAGGAGTTTATTAAATCACTTTATACAGAGCAATTGCTAAAATTTGATATCCCTACTGGTATGTGGTCATGGGATTTAGAACAAATTATCAATAGTAGTATTACTGATAACGTTGTCGAATTAATGACAGAAAAAATTCAAAGATTATCAGATGCAGCCCAAAAAGTTTTACAGTTAGCTGCTTGTATTGGTAATTCTTTTGATTTAAAAACCCTAGCAGTTATCAATGAAAAACCTGAAAAAGAAATGGCTCAGGAATTATGGGAAGCGATGGAATTTGGATTGATATTACCTATTGGTGATGACTACAAGTTTCTACAAACAGATAGAGAAACTAATGAATTGAAAATTATTTATAAATTTGCCCATGACCGCATTCAACAAGCTGCATATTTCCTCATTCATGCTGAGAAAAAGCAAGCTGTTCACTGGAAAATTGGACAACTTTTATTACAAAATACTTCACAACAATTACTCTCACAAAAGATTTTTGATATTGTTAATCAGCTAAACTTAGGTATTGCAGCAATAAATGTTAAATTAGAACGAGATCAACTTGCTCAATTAAATCTCATTGCTGGTAAAAAAGCGAAAGCTTCAGCAGCTTGGGAAACTGCGGGAAATTACTTCAGAATTGGTAGAAATTGTTTGAGTTTAGATAGCTGGGAAAGTGAGTATGATTTGACTTTGGAGTTATATGTGGAAGCTGCTGAGGTAGCCAGTTCCTATGGCAATTTTCAGGAAATGGAGAATTTAGCCAGTATAGTTTTACAAAAGGCTAATTCTTTGCTAGATAAAGTAAAAGTCTATCAAATTAAAATTCAATCTTATACATCACAAAATAAACCCCTACAAGCTATTGAAACTGCACTATCAATATTAAAGATGTTGGGAATTAACCTGCCCCAAAAACCTCATAAAGTAGATATTTTACTCAAGTTGGTAAGGACAAGATTAAATTTTGCAGGTAAACCTATTGAGAAGTTAATTGATTTACCGGAAATGACTAATCTTTATAAATTAGCAGCAATGCGGATTTTATCTGATGTAACTGCGGCTGCTTATTTTGCAATACCTGAACTTTTTGCTTTAATTGTGTTTGAACAGGTAAATTTATCTCTGAAATATGGCAATACTCCTAGTTCTTGTTATGCTTATGCTACCTATGGATTGATTCTTGCAGGGGAAGTTGTGGGAGATATTGAATCTGGCTATCAATTCGGTCAACTTGCTTTAAAATTATTAGATAAATTCAATGCGAAAGAACTGAAACCAAGAGTATTTTTTGTGGTTAATTTCTTTATTAGACATTGGAAAGAACATCTGCAAGCAACTTTGACTCCTTTACGGGATGCTTATGTAATTGGATTGGAAACTGGAGATTTGGAATATGCTGCTTATGCGGCAACTTCCTATACTCATCATGCTTATATTCTGGGACAGGAGTTAGGAAAGTTAGAACCAGAAATGGCTATTTATGCTAATTCTCTCAAACAATTAGGACAAGAAACTGGTTATTATTATATTGCCATTAATCGCCAGTTAATTTTGAATTTAATGGGGCAAGCTGAAGATAACTGTCGTTTAATTGGTGCAAGTTATGATGAGGAGAAAATGTTGCCGATTCATCGTCAAGCTAATGCCCAAAATATTTGTCATTACCTTTATTTTTATAAGATATTTCTGGGTTATTTATTTGCAAATTATCAACAAGCTATAGAATATACTCAGTTAGTGGAAGCATCTCAAGATAGTGCTGTAGGTAGTATTCCTTTGTCAGATTTTTACATATCTTTAATTTACTTGGCTATATATACTGATGTTGTTAAATCTGAACAAAAACGCATTCAAAAACTGGTAAAAGCTAAGTTAAAAAATATTAAAAAATGGGCGCGTTTTGCCCCGATGACTCATTTACAAAAGTTCTATCTGGTGCAGGGAGAATTGCATCGAGTGTTGGGGGAAAATATTAAAGCTATTGATTGTTATGATTTGGCTATTGCTTTAGCTAAAAAAAATGATTATGTGAATGAAGAAGCTTTAGCTAATGAATTGGCTGCTAAATTTTATCTAAATTGGGGAAAAGTGCAGGTTGCCCAAGGTTATTTGATTAATGCTTATCATTGCTATTTGCGTTGGGGTGCAACTGCTAAAGTTAAGGATTTAGAACAGCAATATCCACAACTTTTACAGCGATTTACTAAAACTAATATGTCTTTAGATTCACGTAATAGTTTACCTAGTACCTCTGGTAGTAACGCCGGGGAAGTGTTAGATTTAGTAGCACTGATGAAGGCTGCTGTAGCAATTGCTAGTGAAATTGAATTGGATAAATTGTTGATTTCTTTGATGAGAATTTTGTTATCTAGTGCGGGGGCGCAAATTGGTTATTTGATTTTGGAATCTTTGGGAGAATTACGAGTTGAAGCGTCTAGTGAGGCAAATTCTGAGGAGGTTTTAGTATTACAATCAATTCCTATTGAATCTTGTTTACCTGCATCTATTATTTATTATGTTGCTAGAACTAAAGAAGGATTGATTGAAAGTAATGTTGCTCGTGAAGGTAGATTTACGCAAGATGTTTATATTAAAAAATATCAACCAAAATCAGTTCTTTGTGCGCCATTGTTGAATCAGGGGCAATTCATTGGGATTGTTTATTTAGAGAATAATTTAGCTGATGGTGTTTTTACACCGGAACGTTTAAAAATAATACAAATGCTTTCGACACAAGCGGCGATCGCTCTGAATAATGCTAGACTTTATACTCAATTACAATCGGCACAAAATCGCCTGAATAAATTCCTTAATGCTATTCCTTTGGGTATTTCTGTTCATGATGCTAAAGGAAAATTGGTTTATACTAATCAAGTTTCCCAGCAGTTATTCCAAATTCAAGAGTTACCAAAAGCAGAAATTGAACAACTTTCACAAGCCTATAGCATATATCGGGCAGAAACTAATCAAATGTACCCAGTAGAACAGTTGCCTATTGTGCGCTCTCTTGGTGGCGAAAAAATACGGGCGGATGATTTAGAATTACATTCTAGTGAGGGAATTTTACCTTTAGAAGTCACCAGTACGCCAATTTTTGATGAAATGGGTAATGTGGAATATGCGATCGCCGCCTTTCAAGATATTAGCGATCGCAAACAAGCAGAAAAAACCTTGATTGAAAATGTCCGTTTAGAACAAGAAATTAACGAACGCAAAAAAATAGAAGCAGAACTCGAACGGGCGAAAGAGTCTGCCGAAACTGCCAACCGCGCTAAAAGCACATTTCTTGCTAATATGAGTCATGAATTACGAACTCCCCTCAATGCTATTCTCGGTTTTTCCCAATTCATGAACCAAGACAAAAATCTATCAAATGAACAAAAAAATAATCTTGATATTATTCATCGCAGTGGAGAGCATTTGTTGACACTAATTAATCAAGTTCTGGACTTATCTAAAGTTGAAGCCGGACGCATAATTTTATCCACAGCTAAATTCGATTTGTATTACCTATTGGCTGATCTTGAAGATATGTTTACTTTGAAAGCCAAAGATAAAAACTTGCAGCTAATATTTGAGCGATCTTTTGATGTTCCCCAATATATCCACACTGATGAGATTAAATTACGACAAGTGCTGATAAATTTAATAAATAATGCCATTAAATTTACCGACTTTGGCAGTGTATCTGTGAAAATTGGACTTAACAAACAGATAGAGCAGGATCAGCGAGAAACAACAATTACCTTTGAAGTTGCAGATACAGGAATTGGTATTGCGGTTGAGGAACTGGAGAATTTATTTCAACCCTTTGTACAAACAGCATCGGGACAGAAAATACAGCAAGGAACGGGATTAGGATTAACAATTAGTCGTGAATTTGTACGCTTAATGGGAGGTGAAATGACTGTCATTAGTGGTGGTAAAGTCTTCACCCCTGGAACTTCTTTACCTGTCTGTGACAATACATTAAAAAATGTGGATATAATTTCTTCTTTATCGTCCTCTGGTACTACTTTTAAATTTGATATATTAGTAGGCATTGCGGAAACAGAAGAAATAAAAAATAAACCTCAGCGCGATCGCATTATTGCCTTAGCGCCTAACCAACCTCAATATCGCATTTTGGTAGTGGATGATCAAGACTATAACCGCCAACTGTTAGTTAAACTTTTACAACCTGTTGGTTTTGACGTACAAGAAGCTAATAACGGTGAAGATGCCATTAAAATTTGGCATGAATATTCACCCCATCTGATCTGGATGGATATGCGAATGCCAGTAATGAATGGTTATGAAGCCACGAAACACATTAAAAGCACAACTCAAGGGCAAACCACAGTTATTATTGCTGTAACTGCCAGTGCCTGGGAAGAGGAAAAGACTATAATTTTATCGGCTGGCTGCGATGATTTTGTTCGCAAACCTTTTTACAAAGAAACCATATTTGAGATGATGGGTAAATATTTGGGAGTCCATTATATTTATCAAGAAAAAGAGCCACTTTCTCAGCCTGATAATTTAATTATAGAATCATTAAGTTTAACTGAGTTATTAGCAGCTATGCCAAAATCATGGATTGTAAATTTGCATGAAGCCGCCCTTGATGCAGATGTAGAATTAGTCTCGCAAATCCTAGAATCAACTCCTGAATCTCATACTTTACTGCGTCAAACTTGCCAAGATTGGGTGAAGAAGTTTCAATTTGAAAAGATTTTGGATTTAACTGAATCATTACTCATTTTATAAAAATCATTTTACCAAAGAGCGATCGCCTTTTTCATTATGATACTTTTAACCCACAGCATAGTCACTCATTTCCCTCATGAAAGAAGGATGGAAACCTAGTACAATATCTTGTTTTGGTACACCCAAAGCAACCAAATCTGCTGCAATATCATGCTCCGTTGAATTGTAGAAAATCCAGATTTTTTCATTACGAATATCAAGATGTATTACACAATCATGCACCCATCGCTGATGCTGCCAACCTAGATAGGGCTTGCTGAATAAATGTGAAACCCAGATAAATCAAGGGGTTGGGGACAGCTAAAAAAGAAAGTAAGTGCAAGATTTTTGAGGGGGATACTCCCAAAAGCGTGCATTTTGAGTTGAATAAGTCATAAAATCTAGGGATAACAGATAGCCCAAACTCTTGCCTGCCCCCACAAAAAGACTTTTTCAGCAAACCCTAGATAGACAATTTGATAGTGATTTCGCTGCGTATCAAAAATAGTCTCAACTTCAATCTCTCCATAAGCTGGCTTAACTTCTGCATAATCCATCAACAATTGCTGTACAATTTGCTGATAGTTCCTTAATTTATCTGTTATGTCTTCCATAGTGAAATTTGCTCCAATTTAATATTGGAAACAGATAAAAATTCTTATTTTATAAGCATTTTAGGCTGATAAAATTCTCACTTATTATTTAGGATTGCCATATAGTAATTTTACAAATTTACAGGATACCATGCCTATTTTATCAACTTTAATCAAGCAACTCCATATTTGGTATAAGGACGTTTGTATGGGGGATGCAAGCCTAAAACAATATCTGTAGCTGGAACTCCTCTTTCCACCAACTCTTGAGCAATATCAGCTTCTGTCATATTGTGCTGAATCCAGATTTTGTTGTCTTTAATGTCTAAATGAATGTAACAGGAATAAATGCGATTTAAGTCCTGCCAACCAACATCTAGAATTTGATAATGATCATGTTCTGAATCAAAAATGAGTTGACATTCAATATTTGGCTCATTTGGGGTAGCATGGTCTGTTAATAATTCCCGGATAATTTGACGATATTTATCTAGTTTGTCCATGCGATTATCTCCTCAGTATCGGGTTTATATGCTATTATTTTTAAGGCATATTTTGAAATTGCTGCTTGAGTAAAACGCTCCTGAAAAAAAGTATTAAAAATATCAATAGGAACGGCTAAATAGAGGATACGCTCTGGCTCTGTCATTTCCAAGGCAAGACGATAATTAAGAAACTGACCTAGCGCATTATGAAAATCAGTAATTGCGGAAGTATTGATAAAGCTTTTAACTTCTACCGCAATTTTTTGGTCATCTTTTTCAGCCGCAAATACTTTTTCAGCAGCTAGATCAATTTCTAGTTTAACACGGTCAATCCGAATGATTAATGGGTCGCCTGTAATAGTCCATCCGTCTTTAATTAAAGCTTGCTTAACGGCTTCGTGGAATAAGTCTTTGGCCATACTGAAATATCTACAACTCTTTTCCAATACATAATGTACACACTACACCCTATCCTCTTGCTATGCAAATTTACGAAAGTACCCTACATTTCTTCATATACAACTTGCACAGGTAACTTGAACAGCAGCAATAGACATTCAGAGCAAATATCGTTCGTTATTTATCAAAAATGCTGTTCTAAACCTCTTTAATAAACTGTTGAAATTCCCCTATAATTGTCAGTAAATCGTTATCAAGTTCTCGTTTTTCTTGTTCTTTAGTGATAGGACGAAACAGCGGATGACCACGACTATCAAAACCAATTTTTCAATATTTATTGCAACAAAATGGAGTTTATGCACAACTTTGGCAACAAAGTCATCAAGCACATAATTAATACATAATTAATACATAATTAATACATAGTTAAATAGATGGTGTAGATATTTCCTTATATTTACCCCCTAATCTTTCACCTCACGCACAGTCATCGAAAAGCCATCTCCTAACTTAACAGCTATCAAGTCATAACATTTCTTTTGCATATTGGTTTCCCAAAAAAAATTTTCTTCAAGTCTTTCTCCTGTTTCCACTACCTGGATTAACTGTTCAAAAAAACCGGGAATGAGTTGATTTAAGAATTTCTTTTGCCCTAAATTATTAGTCAATTCTTCTCTCTTTTTACCCAAGATTTTCGCATAGACAGGATTAACTAATAAATAGCGAAAGTCTTCGATTTCTCCAGTTATCATATCTCTCACGGCTTGCATAGCAGCAATTCCATCTCTGGAACTATTTAATAAACTGGCGAGAAGGGCGCGAGATTGGTAGAGAATTTCTGCGGTTTGCTGATGTTTCTCAATTTCTTGTCGTAACTGGTGTTTTTGTTGTTGTAAAGTGATTTGAGTTTGAATCCGGGCGATCACTTCTTCAGTTTGAAATGGTTTGGTAATATAATCTACTCCTCCCACCTCAAAAGCTTTGACTTTATCAAAAACTTCGTTTAAAGCACTGAGAAAAATAATCGGAATATCTGAAGTTTCTGCTTCAGCTTTCAGCATTGAGCAGACTTGATAGCCATCAATATCTGGCATTTTGATATCAAGTAAAATCACATCTGGAGGGTTATTGCGGACGGTTCGTAATGCCATATTACCGTTGGTAACAGTGCGAACTTTATACTCCTGTTTAGTTAAAATATCATATAAAAAATGCAGATTTTCGATGAGGTCATCAACAATTAAAATATTACCTTTGGGGTCTTCAGTTTGATAAGTTTCCTTTTCGACAATGTTTATAGAAGATTGAGTAGAGGCAGCGTTTCGTTGTAAAAGTAAATTGCGAAAGTTACTTTTGTTGACTTTTTCTCCCATTAAGTCGGAAAGGCGTTTCCATAATAATGAGGCTAAATCTTTAATATGCCCCACACTTATGTATAAACTATCTGCAACAGCATTATAGGTTTCATTTTCCCAAGCAGCTTTGAGGATTCCTTTCTCTGGAAAGGTTAGTTTTTTACCTGTTTTGGATTCTAGGGTTGAGTCTACCCATTGGATTGCTTCTTCAAGATTCATCAGTAGTTGAATGTCATTTTTTAGGGTTTTTGATCATGCTATTTTGTAGTTTATTTTACAGATAGAATTGCAATTAGCGATCACAGCTACCTCTAGTAAGTGTTTATATATGTAAATGTTGGCTACTTTTTCAGTTATATTGACCGTCTTTTCTCTTCATTTCTTTCCAAAGTCAAATAGATTTATCTATAGGATTTGTATATCATTACAATTAACTATTCATATTATACATTTCTTTCATCAGACGCTTTACCACTTACTTTTCTGATGAATTATATCCAGCGTTGGTCTCACTATCAATACCTTTAAAAGTATTTTAGATAAAACCAGACTTGATCCGACCTCAAGATCCGACTTTTCCGACTAGCACGTAGGATCAAAGGGTATTAAATTTAAGAGGATGTTTGAAAAGTATCAGAATTAATCGAGATCCCCCTAACTTACAAGGGTAGGTTTTTTACATTGTCGTGAGGGCAAGACTTGGTGGACAAGGTGACAAGGGAGGAAAACAGTACAAAGTCTGTATTTTTAGTCACAAAAATAGTCCGTCAAAAAACCATTGTCCGTATAAAATCTTCCTTGTCCATCCCTTCGACTACGCTCAGGACAAGCCTTCCTTGTCTTCCTGGTCTTGCCTTCACAGATCATATTAAAAACCTACCCCTGTGATCCCTTGAAAAGGGGGGCTAAATTCCTCAAAGTCCCCTTTTTTAAGGGGGATTTAGGGATATCTGCGGGTGTCAAATCCCACACGAAAAAGTTTTCAAACAACCTCTAACTGCCGCATCGTCGTCACTTTGATTTTTGGTAGTAAGCATTGCAACAATGTTAGGATATCGAACATGGGCTGTTTGTGACTTTCGAGTTGTTTTTTTGGAAGATTATAACTCTACTACATCAGTCCTCTCTTCATACTCTTTTTTTGACCAAGGTATTGATTTGTAAATCAGATTATCAAGATGAAATATTGGCGTGAAACTATAGCTGTAACTCAGCGCATCTTAATTGAACTGTTACGACGCAGACGCAGCTTAATTTTTTGGAGTATTTTCCCCATCTCCATTTTAATTCTCAATGGATTTATTTTGGCAGAACGGGCAAAATTAACCATGTCTGAAGCTTTGGAAAATGCTGCACCTTCAACTTTGGTAGGTGCTGCACTGTTTTTTAGTTGTTTGGGTGGAAGTGTTGCTACTGTAGTCGCAGAAAGAGAACAGCAAACTCTCAAACGCTTGTTTATTTCTCCGTTAAGTGGTACATCTTATTTTTTGGGAATTTTTCTCGCTCATAGCTGTATTGGTATTGGACAAACTCTTTTAGTGTATACTATAGCTGCTTTTTGGGGTGCTACTTTTCAAGGTTCGATTTTCTTAGGAATTATCATCATTTTATTCAGCATCATTGCTTATGTTGGTTTAGGATTTATTTTAGGTACACAATTAGCTAGACGCATTGAAGATGTTAATGCTTTGGTGGCTGCTTTTGGTGTACCTTTATTAATTTTGGGTGGAGCATTTTTACCAACTTCTTTATTTCCCCAAACTCTGTTAAATATTGCGAGATTTAATCCCATTTATCACATGAATGAAGCTCTTTTAGGAGTGTGGGCTAAGGGGGAAAATTTTCATAATATCATTTTACATTTGTGGTTTTTATTCTGGTTTGCCATGATTATGTTAGCCTGTGGATGGGTATCTTATCAACGAATGTTGATGGTGGAAAGGA
Source organism: Sphaerospermopsis sp. LEGE 00249 (assembly GCF_014299995.1). Lineage (NCBI taxonomy): Bacteria > Bacillati > Cyanobacteriota > Cyanophyceae > Nostocales > Aphanizomenonaceae > Sphaerospermopsis > Sphaerospermopsis sp. LEGE 00249. The sequence continues at coordinate 43,785 of NZ_JACJUZ010000038.1, forward strand.
AGCTTTAAAGCAATTGATAATTGATAATTGATAATTGACAATTGTTTCATTCAAGGTTTAAAACCTCTCCTTTGAAGGAAAAAAAGAAAAAAATCCGCTATGTAATCTATAAGTATATCAAACAACAGATTTAAATTGAAAATATGCTCAGAATTAAAAATTTAAACAAGTCCTACAAAAGCCGAAAAGTGCTGCAAAATTTAACATTCAGTATTCAGCCAGGAGAAGTTTATGGTTTATTAGGTGCAAACGGAGCAGGTAAAACAACAACAATCAATATTATTTGTAATCTCCTCAAAGCTGATAGCGGTTATATTACAATCAATCATCAACCGATTTCGGAAGCAACAAAAAAATTAATTGGTATTGCTCCTCAAGAAAATCTTTTATATAAAACCCTTTCTTGTGCAGAAAATCTGCAATTTTTCGCTGACATTTACGGTTTAGATCGAGAAACCAAACAACAACAAATAGAAGCAACTCTCAAATCTGTAAACTTATTAGATAGAGCTAAAAGTCCCGTAGAAACTCTCAGCGGCGGAATGCAAAGACGGTTAAATATTGCTGTTGCTTTAGTACATCAACCCCAGTTAGTCATTCTTGATGAACCCACTACAGGTTTAGATATTGAAGCACGATATGAAATTTGGCAATTAATTCGTAATCTTAAAAATCAAGGAATGACAATTTTATTAACTACCCATTTATTAGATGAAGCAGAAAGACTTTGTAACCGCATTGGTATTTTGAAAAATGGTAAAATATTAGCAGAGGGTAGTTTATCCGAGTTAAAAACTTTAATTCCCGGACAAGAAATTGTCATGTTACAAACAACACAAGAAGAAGAGGCGATCGCCCTAGCTCAAGAATATAATTTCATACCCCGACGTTATGGTAATGATTTAGCTTTTTTACTACCAGAACCGTTAGAATTAAAAGAAATCCTTGCTAAATTTGATAGTATACCCATTGATTCTATTTCCCGTCAACCTGTACGCTTAGAGCATATTTATGTAGAAATAACCCAAGAAAAATTGAAAATTGAAAATTGAAAATTGAAAATTAAACCCAATCACCAATTACCAATTACCAATCATGGATATTTTAGCAACACTTAAAGCCGACTATCAAAGATTTCCAGTTAATCAAACTTACAGCATTTATGCAAAGGATGTTTATTTTCAAGATGCTGTATTTAAATTTCGGGGTTTAGAACTTTATAAATGGATGATTAAATTCATTCAAACATTTTTCCTCAACCTCAAAATGGATTTACATAATATTCAACAACAAGAAAACACAATTAAAACCGAGTGGACACTTAGCTGGGATGCTGCATTACCCTGGAAACCAAGGATATCTATTTCTGGTTGGAGTGAACTACGTCTCAATAATGAAGGTTTAATAATTTCCCACATTGACTATTGGCACTGTTCCCAATTAGATGTACTAAAGCAACACCTATTTTCCAGAAACAAAGGATAATGTAAATAAATGTAAACAAAATTCAGGTAGGACAGAATCATTCATGCGCGTAATTTTAATGACAGGTAAGGGAGGCGTAGGTAAAACCTCCGTCGCAGCAGCAACCGGACTTCGTTGTGCAGAACTCGGTTATAAAACATTAGTTTTAAGTACAGATCCTGCTCACTCCTTAGCAGATAGTTTTGATCTAGAATTAGGACACGACGCAAAACAAGTGCGCCCAAATTTGTGGGGTGCAGAACTCGATGCACTGCAAGAATTAGAAGGAAACTGGGGTGCAGTAAAACGTTATATTACCCAAGTTTTGCAAGCACGGGGTTTAGAAGGAATACAAGCGGAAGAACTGGCAATTTTACCAGGAATGGATGAAATTTTCGGTTTAGTGAGAATGAAACGTCATTATGATGAAGGAGAATTTGACGTTTTAATTATTGACTCCGCACCCACAGGTACTGCATTACGTCTTCTGAGTTTACCAGAAGTTGGTGGTTGGTATATGCGGCGTTTTTATAAACCTTTTCAAAACATCTCCGTAGCACTTAGACCTCTAGTTGAACCGATTTTTAAACCCATTGCTGGTTTTTCTTTACCAGATAAAGAAGTAATGGATGCACCCTATGAATTTTATGAACAAATAGAAGCACTAGAAAAAGTATTAACTGACAATACACAAACCTCAGTGAGACTTGTCACCAACCCAGAAAAAATGGTGATTAAAGAATCGCTCCGCGCTCATGCTTATCTGAGTTTATATAATGTAGCCACAGATTTAGTTGTAGCTAACCGCATTATTCCCAAAGAAGTTGAAGATCCATTTTTCCAACGTTGGAAAGAAAATCAAGAACAATACCGCCAAGAAATTCATGAAAACTTCCTCCCTTTACCTGTGAAGGAAGTACCCTTATTTTCTGAAGAAATGTGTGGTTTAGCTGCATTAGAGAGACTCAAAGAAACTCTCTATAAAGATGAAGATCCAACTCAGGTTTATTACAAAGAAACCACTATTAGAGTTGTGCAGGAAAATAACCAATACAGCTTAGAACTTTATTTACCCAACATTCCTAAAAGCCAGATTCAACTGAGCAAAACCGGGGACGAATTAAACATTACCATTGGTAATCATCGCCGTAACTTAGTTTTACCCCAGGCTTTAGCCGCACTGCAACCAGCAGGGGCAAAAATGGATAATGATTATCTGAAAATCCGCTTTGCTGACGGTGTGAGAGTTTAGGAGATAGTTGATAGTTGATAGTTGATAGTTGATATTTATTAACTGTCACCTGTCACCTGTCACCTGTCACCTGTCACCTGTCACCTATTCCTTAACGATAATTCTGCGGAAGTTCAGCAAAAAATGAATAATCGTTAAGCCCATACCTTGACCGTACTCCCACGGAAGACAAAGTTATCAAAAAACAATTTAACTTTAATTAAAAATAAGAATAGACTATAATTAATGTATGAATAGTTGTATAAAAAATGGTTTCCGTCCCTCCACTAGACCTGCGAACAGGCATGGCTCAAGAAACGTTACTGCGTAGGATTACAAATCGTATCCGTCAGTCCTTGGAACTAGAAGACATTATTACAGCAACCACAGCCGAGGTGCGTTCTTTGTTGGGAACTGACCGAGTAATGATTTATCAATTTCATGATGATGGTAGTGGTGAGGTTATTGCTGAATCTATTTATGAAAATCGTTTACCGTCATTGTTGGGGTTGAATTTTCCTGCTGATGATATTCCTCCTCATGCACGGGAATTATTTATTAAGTCGCGGGTGCGTTCTGTAGTCAATGTAGACTCAAAAGAAGTTGGCCAAAGTCCTGTGCGTAACCTAGAAACCGGAGAAATTATTTCTGAGGATCTTCTTTACCGTCCTGTAGATCCATGTCATATAGAATATTTGACAGCTATGGGGGTAAAATCTTCAGTAGTAGCACCAATTATTTATCAAAATCAACTGTGGGGATTATTAACATCTCATCATTCTCAAGCACGTGAAGTAGCAGAATATGAACTAGATGCAATGCAGATGGTAGTTGAGCAAGTATCTGTTGCGATCGCTCAAAGTAATCTTCTCACCCAAGCCCGTGCCAAAGCAGAAAGAGAAGCTATTATTAATCGTATTGCTACACTACTGCATTCACTACCAACAATAGTTTTACAACCAGCTTTAGAAGCTACAGTTGCAGCCTTTAATGGTGTTGGTGGTAGATTATGTATTAGACATAATGCCTTTGACTTACAACATAGTCAATTTAAATCTTTAAGAGAATGTTTAATTCCTGGTAGTAATTGTCTCCAGCTTTATGTATGTGGAGAGCAACCAGTTATTCCCAACCCAAATATATATCCATTTTTAGAACAATATAGCGTTTGGCAGGAACATTATAAATCTGGAGAATATGAAATTTGGGCAATTAATGATATCTACCAAGATTCTAATTTAAGAATTATTCAACTAGCATTTAAACCCACAAAAATTCGCAGTATTTTAATGATTCCCCTGCACTATCGGCAAGAATTAGTAGGATATTTAAGCATTTTTCGTAATGAAATAGAAACAGAAACCCTGTGGGCGGGGAAATTTGATCCAGACAATAGACAACTTTATCCCCGGATGTCCTTTGAACTGTGGAGAGAATCAAAAAAAGCACAAGCGCAAAAATGGACAAATGAAGACATAGAACTAGCTGGAGAAATTCGCAAACACTTTGCTTCAGCGATTCAACAATATGAACTTTATCAACAGGTGCAAAAGTTCAATGAAAATTTAGAAAAACAAGTCCATAAACGGACACTGCAAATGCAAAGAACAGCAGAACAACAACAAGCTGTATTTGGAGTCATCAATAAAATTCGGGAGTCCCTGGATACTGATACTATATTTAAAACTACAAGTAAGGAAGTTTGCAAATTAATCAAAGCAGACCGAGTTTCTGTTTATAAATTTACAGAAGATTGGGGTGGAGAATTTGTTGGTGATTTTGAAGCTACCAGTCCTAATTGGTTTAATGAAACTAAACTAGGAATTAATACAATTTGGAATGATACTTACTTACAAGATACTCAAGGTGGAAGATACCGCAACAATGAAACCTTTGCAGTAGATGATATCCATAAAATGGGATTTACCCCCTGTCATGTCGATATTTTAGAGCAGTTTCAAATTCACGCTTTTGTATTAGCTCCGATATTTATTAGACAACAACTCTGGGGTTTACTTTGCACCTATCAACATACTGGTCCCCGGCAATGGAAAATTTCAGAAGTTAATTTTATTAGTCAAATAGCCTCACAGTTGGGAGTAGCTATTCAACAAGCTGAATTATTAGTAAAAACTCAGCAGCAAGCGGATCAACTTACACAAACATTGCATGAATTAAAAGCCACTCAAACCCAACTAATTCAAACGGAAAAAATGTCATCTTTAGGGCAACTTGTAGCTGGTGTTGCCCATGAAATTAATAATCCAGTTAACTTTATTTCTGGAAATCTCATCCATATCAATGAATATGCTGAAGATTTGCTGAATATGCTAGATATCTATCAGCAGAAATATCCTGAACCCTGCGAAGAAATTATAGAACTAGCAGCAGAACTAGATTTAGAATTTCTCCTAGAAGATTTACCAAAAACCTTATCTTCTATGAAAATAGGGGTAGATAGAATCCGGCAAATTGTCTTATCTTTGCGGAATTTTTCACGTCTTGATGAGGCAGAAATGAAAGAAGTAAATATTCATGAAGGCATTGATAGCACATTATTAATTTTGCAGCATCGTTTAAAAGCCAGACCTGAATCTCCTGGTATTGAAATTATTAAAGAATATGGTGATTTACCATTGGTAGAATGTTTTGCCGGACAACTCAATCAAGTCTTTATGAATGTTTTGAGTAATGCCATTGATGCTTTAGAAATTTACAGAAAACATACAGAAGAAAGTGCCAAAGAAAATCCCAGGTCAGGAAAAATTACTATTTCTACCACTGTAGGAGTAATGAATGACAATGAAAAAAGTGCAGTCATTCAGATTAGAGATAGTGGACCAGGAATGCCAGAAACTATCAGACAAAGAATATTTGATCCATTTTTCACCACTAAACCCATAGGAAAAGGTACGGGTTTAGGTTTATCAATTAGTTATCAAATTGTAGTGGAAAAACACAACGGAATTTTCAAATGTGATTCTCAATTGGATGTAGGTACACAATTCTGGATTGAAATTCCTATTAAACATATAGTGATTAGTCATTAGTCATTAGTCAGGAGTCAGGAGTCAGGAGTCAGGAGGCAAGAAGTAATATCTTATTCTCCCCAGTCCCCAGTCCCCAGTCC